>NZ_JACJOD010000062.1 GCF_014695385.1 Trichocoleus sp. FACHB-46
TGCTGAATTAAGGCAACGACTCCATTGGCATGATTATGAACTTGAAACTGCTGGCAGCTGGGTCGCAGATAAACGTCCAAACTCGCTTTACTGACATCGATACCAACCCACTGGGGTTGCTGATCCATTGCACCATGACCTCCGATGAGATGGGATAGGCCGAAGGCTGCGCTCTTCCTTGCTCCATGCGGACTCAGAGGTCCTAGCGATTTTACGAGTTCTCAGCACTTCGAGGTGTGTGGCGACCCAAGCTTTTTTACGGTTTCGAGCAACCAAAGGGGTGACGGTCTGCCACTCTTCTAAGATACAAGGGGTATGAATTGGCGAGGCTGAAACGGCCTGAAATCAGGGTGGGAGTTTTGAGTCAAAGGCTACCAAAAAAGGGTCCTTTTTTGATAGGGCTGTATGGGGCGCATATGGGGTAGAAAGAGCCTAGGTAGGAAGTTAGTGTGATTGCTGATTTTTAGAGTGGGCTGCTGAAGGAAGCGTCATCGTCAGCCCAATCCAATCCTAACTTGAACAAACTTAACCGCCGCAGGGCCCGTCTAAAAAACCTGACTGAACAAAGTACGGGAGATAGGTTTCCACAATTCTGCACCTTATGGATGAAAAAGCGATCGACGTGCCAACTAGCCCTTGCTGAGTGTTAGAGCAATCATAGTCAGGGCAATGTTGGTAAAGCTCGATCAAAGTCTGATTTTCATGAACCTGCTCGGTTAACAGCGGCAGAAGTGGATAGAGGGGATTAGAAGGAGCAGGTTCCAGCAAACGGGTTCTCCACTCTGCATAGCTTACCCTTTCTAGGGGATAGCCAAAGGCACGAATCAAGTCATACAACTCAGAAGTTGTGAGATCTTCACCGGGTGGGGGAGTCATCGAGCGGTGGCTTGATTGTGTCGCTCCACAGCAGGTAGAGCCTCAGATGCCAACTTCCGGCGATCAACCTTACCGATGGGCGTTAAAGGCAACGATTCTAGAGGAACAAACCGTGAGGGAATCATGTAGGGCGGCAGTTTTGCCTTGAGATGCGATCGCAAATGCGCTAAAGACTCGGTTGATGAAGCTGACCTGAATACGACATAAGCCACCAAAAGCTTAGAGTCTGCTCCCGAATTGGTCGCAACTACAGCTGCTTCCTGCACCAGAGGATGCTGGATCAGCAACATCTCAATCCCAAACAATTCAACGCGAAATCCGCCAGCCACCTTGACTTGATGATCGACGCGCCCGACATACTCCAATTGCTGATCAGGGCGATATCGCACTAAATCACCAGTGCGATAAAGGCGAGAACGGTCATCAAAGGGATTGGGGACGAATCGTTCCGCTGTTAGCTGTGGCTGATTGAGATAGCCTCTGGCGATCGCTACTCCACCCAGATACAATTCTCCCACTTGTTCTGCGGGCACCGGGTTGAGGCTATTGTCCAGAATATAAGCCTCTACTCCGCTGATTGGTGTGCCAATCGGCAGTTTTTCCTCAATTTGATCAAGGTGGGATAGATCGCTCATCGTGGCAACGACGGTCGCCTCAGTGGGACCATAGCCATTAATCAAGCGGACTGATGAACCGACGCGATCGCGCCAAATAGCAAATCTTTCTGGAAGTGCGCGTTCGCCCCCTATACTGCTCAACCGTAGTTTTTTTGGCAAGACCAGATCAAATTGCAGCAAAGCTGCGGTGATGAAGTGCCAGAACGCCGTGGGACTGAAGAGGACTGTAATTTTTAACTGTTGGCATTCTTCTAAGAAAAATGCTGCGGTACTTAACATGTCTTCGCTGCGAAGCACCAGCGTTGCGCCTTGAGCAAATGTGCAAAAAATCTCTTCAACCGCAGCGTCAAAGCTAATGGAACAGCACTGCAAAATTCGGTCTCCAACCTTTACTTCATACTGGGTTGATGCAACCTCTGCATAGTTTGCCACAGAGCAATGCTCTACCATGACACCCTTAGGCACACCCGTCGAACCAGACGTATAAATGACATAAGCTAAGTCATGAGGTGTATTGTCAACCCAGAATGGGTCGAGAAACCTCCCAACTCGGCTGCCAGTTCTTGTGTGGTTAACAGGATTGGATTTGCGTCAGATAAGATGCTGATGATCCGGTCTTTAGGCAGTGTTGAGTCAAGCGGAATATACGCGGCTCCAGCTTTGAGAACGCCCAAAATCGCGGTGATCAAGTCTAACGATCGCTCTAGGGCGATCGCTACCAGTTGTCCTGCCCCAATCCCTCTCGCACTCAAATAACGAGCAAGTTGATTGGCATGGGCATTGAGTTCACGATAAGTGAGTTGTTGGTCATGATGGACGACAGCCACACCATCAGGTGTTCGTTGAACCTGGGACTCAAAGATTGCCGTTACGGTATCAGGCTTAAGCTGTGTATACATTTACTTTCTCTCTAATCAGCGTGCCTAAGTTAAACATTCAAGGTGTGAGTAGAACTTGAGACGACCTGCTCAAAGTTAGTCAGGCTCAATTCAGACAAAGCCCTCAAGAGGCTAGTGGAGATATGACTACTGAGGGTGTAGCGGCTCATCAGATCAATAGAGAGATATTTTGCCCCAGCAATCATTTTTAGGCACTGTGAGCTTTGGCACTGAGTGGGGAATGGCGTTGACATTTCCCACTCAGTGCTGGGATAGAAAAAGGTTAGCTCGTCTCCTGCTTCAATCCCTCGAATTGCCCGGAGTTCCAAACGATTGACATCAATTACCACATTCGGATCGCAACTGTGATTAAGAGAAGATAGATACACTTCTTCGATGTGAAGATCTAAGCCGATTTGAATGAGATTGGATTGCGTGCAACCAATGCCTATTAGGTATCTTGGAAATACGGTTATTTCCATTCTAGGTTAGGGTTTTAAAACACGCCCTAGTATGAGCTGGAATAGTATATGAGAAAAATTATGCAGGATAAGCTTAAAGGTTTTCTCCTGACGAGGTTTTAGATTTACACTTTTATAGTCAAAATGGACTTTTGACATTGAGCTTGCACCTTTTTGCTCATATCTTGCATTGCAGTGACACGTGCAAAGAAACAGGTCATGATTACCTATTGTGGCAAGCCCAACCAGCTTCTACCTGCTGTGAAATAGCTGGATTACAACATTGAACCTTGAAATCGTGGTTTTCTCAGAAGCCAACCGTCTTCAGACAAGGTTATTGTTCTAATGTTGGATAGGCTGAACATGCAATGAAAATGAAGTCAATTGGTTGGAGTGGGAAGAGCTGGACCTACTCTGATTGGATGACACTAGCGGGGTTGATAGTAGCTGTGGTAGGACTTGTCGTAGCGATTGCCACTCCTGAAATCCGCTGTTTAGTCCACTTGAAATCTGAAACTTGTTCCCCCATCTTCCGTACAGCTTATCAAGAGACTCAGCACAGCTTTCAAGGGCTTCTTTCATACGTCAAACATCACAATTTTGTTAAATATATCGACTTCCACCATACAGCCGGTAATATTGGCTGCAAACTAGCCAAATTAAAGTCTGGTGACATTCTACACATTCAAGGAAGTTGCCTACCGCACCAACATAGCAATCTGTAAATATCAAAGTTATTTAGGATTAAGGCAGCTCGATGCTCAATCTGACAACTATTGATCTAATAGGGTATGAACAATGGCCAGCAGCACTCCTGGTAGTAACGGCAACCACAAGCCAATTCTCACTGGGAATACGGTTCTTGACAAACTGCTTAACCAACTGGAGGAGGGCGATCGCGGCTTTAAGTTTTTGCGTTGGACAGAATTGAACCTCTTTCGGTCGGAGTATGGAGCGCACATCATGCTGACGACATGGATTGTTCAAACAAATGTCGAGCCTGAATCAACGTCTCCGATTTTGCTGTGACAGGCCTGCGCTGTTGAACAGCACCCCTTCTGCGAGACACGGTTTTGCAAACTCAATGGAGTAGATGACTGATTTACTGAGTTTAACTCAATCCCTAGTTGCTGTATCCTGTAAATCAGGTGGAAATATCAAAGAGCTTGTGAGGACTCAGAGTTTTTCTGCCTTAAATAAAGCCACTAGGGTGGTATTGAAGATCAATCGCACCTGAAATATGCAGAAGGTTTCTGCTGCTCGATGGCTGAAAGCGAGCTAAGTGAGAAGCTACTATATGGCCCTTCTGAACCAAGATTGTTCAGCTACAGGCAATTCCTACAAGATTCCGCTACGTCTGGTTTTAGTGATACCTTTTATCTTGCAAATTTCTGCGGCAGTGGGAGTAACTGGATGGCTCTCACTACGGAATGGGCAGAATGCGGTTAATGAGGTTGCTAGACAGTTACGGAACGAAGTTACTGCCCGGATTCAGCAACACCTAGATACGTATTTGGAAACGCCCCATCTAGTCAATGCCATCAGTGCAGATGCTATTTCCCGCTTCTCGCTGTGGAATCCGAATGACATGAGTCGGATGAGAAGCTACTTGTTCTGGCAGTTGCAGCAGTTTCCTAATACAAGTTACATCAGTTTTGGTGGAGAACGGAAAGAATACGCCGGAGCTGGCTATCGGGATGACGGTACGCCTGTGATTGAAATTACCGATCGCTCCACTCGTTTTGTCAACACAATCATCAACGTCGATCGCCAGGGCAACCCAACAGGCCGTAGGGAAACTCATCCCGATTATGACCCCCGCATAAGACCCTGGTATATAGGGGCAAAACAGGCGAAACGTCCTCATTGGAACTCCATTTACCAGTACTACATTCAGCCCAGCTTGGGCATTTCAGCCAGTCAGCCTGTGTATGATCGGACTGGAACTTTCCGGGGAGTGGTCAGTACTGATTTATATCTCTCAAGCATTAGTCAATTTCTACAAAATTTAAGGGTGGGGCGATCGGGGAAGACCTTTATCATTGAGCGCTCAGGGCTCATCGTCGCCTCATCCACTACTGAACAGCCATTTTTGACCAAAGCGGATGGTCAGGTTAGTCGGCTCCTAGCTACCGAAAGCAGCATTCCCCTAATTCGCTTTACAGCTCAGCATTTAATCGATCGCTTTGGTAGTCTTAGGCAGATTAATCACAGTCAGCAGTTTGACTTTATGCTGCAAGGTCAAAGAGAATTTGTGCAAGTCTTGCCTCTTTACGATGAACGGGGGCTGGATTGGCTAATTGTGGTGGTGGTGCCGGAATCTGACTTCATGGCACAAATCAATGCCAACACTCGCGCCACCGTTCTGCTCTGCTTGGGTGCATTGGTGCTGGCAGTTATTGTAGGAATTGCCACATCTCGCTGGATCACAAAACCCATTTTACGGCTCAGCGCTGCCTCTCAGGCGATCGCAACGGGCCATCTTGACCAAACCGTGACGGTCAAAGGCATTAATGAGCTAGAGGCATTGGGTCAGTCTTTTAACCAGATGGCAACTCAGTTAAAGCGATCGTTTGAGGAACTAGAAACCCGTGTTGCCGAACGGACCGTTCAGCTCAAGGCCGCGAAAGAAGCGGCGGATACGGCAAACCAAGCCAAAAGCAAGTTTCTAGCCAACATGAGCCACGAGCTGAGAACGCCCCTCAATGCCATTCTCGGTTTTTCTCGGTTGTTAGCACGCAATCCAGCTTTAGCATCCGCAGCCGCAGAATTAGAAATTATCAATCACAGCGGCGAGCACTTACTAGACCTGATTAACGACGTGTTAGAGATGTCGAAGATCGAGGCAGGACAAGTAACGCTGTATGAAAATCGGTTTGACCTATATCGCCTGCTCAATACGTTAGAAGAGATGCTGCAACTACAAACTAACGCTAAGGGTTTGCAGTTGATGTTTAGCCGTACTCCTGAAGTACCTCAATACGTGCGATCGGATGAAAGAAAACTGCGGCAAATCCTGCTTAACCTATTGGGGAATGCCATTAAATTTACTCAACAAGGCAGCGTAATCCTGCGCGTCAGCGTCTTAGAGCGGGTAGAAGAAACCGCCACAGCAGACGACAAAAATGCGCCCCCCCCTTCTGATACGCCCGCCCCTTCCTCCTCCCGGACGTTACGGTTTGAGGTGGAAGACACAGGTGTGGGCATTGCTACCAACGAGCTAGGAACCTTATTTGAGGCTTTTTCGCAAACCGAATCGGGTCTGAGATCTCAAGAGGGAACAGGCTTGGGATTACCGATCAGCCGTCAGTTTGTCCGTCTGATGGGTGGAGACATTACCGTGAATAGCACCTTGGGCAGTGGCACCATATTCACCTTTGAGATCCAGGTAGGGGATGCCGAAGCCGCTGTGACATTACAGCAACCAGTCCAACGTGTGATTGGATTAGCACCTGATCAGCCTACCTACCGAATTTTGGTAGTAGACGATCGCTCAACCAACCGTCAATTGCTGGTGAGAATGCTGGCTCCTCTGGGCTTTGAGGTGCGCGAGGCTGAGAATGGACAGGCGGCGATCGCGCTGTGGCAACATTGGCAACCCCATCTGATCTGGATGGATATGCGAATGCCTGTGATGGATGGATATGCAGCAACCCAATACATCAAGGCACAACCACAAGGATCAGGGACCACTATCATTGCCTTATCCGCAAGTGTGTTGGATGCAGATCGAGCCCTGATCTTGGCCGCTGGGTGTGATGACTTTGTATGCAAACCGATACAAGAAGCGGTCATTCTTAACAAGATCGCTCAGTATTTGGCGGTAAGGTATAGCTACGGAACAAGCGATGCTCCGGTAAGCATGCAGCAAGACGGCAATTACCCAAACCAGCAAAATGCTAAGGCTGAGGGTTATAGGTTAGGTGTTGAAAGCTTAACAGTCATGCCGACTGAGTGGATTGCACAGCTTTACCAAGCAGCCGATCAAGTGAATAATGCCTGGTTATTCCAACTGATTGCGGAAATTCCAGAAGAGCAAGCGCTTCTAGCTGACACCTTAAGTCATTGGGTTCATAACTTCCGTTGTGATAAAATTATTGCCCTAGTGGAGCATCTTGATGGATATCCCTCCGAATCAGATCCCCAAGGGAAATATTCTGATTGTTGACGATACACCAGAAAACCTGCACCTTCTGTCATCCACTCTAACGGAGCGAGGATACCAGGTTCGAGGCGTGATTGATGGGGGGATGGCCTTGAGAGTGGTTCGCTCAGCTCCACCGGATTTGATTTTACTCGACATCCAAATGCCTAGAATCAACGGCTACGAGGTTTGTCAACAGCTCAAGGCAGCAGAGCAAACCCGCGAGATTCCGGTGATTTTCCTGAGTGTTCTGGATGAGACCTGGGACAAAGTCAAGGCATTTGAGGTAGGGGGAGCCGACTATATTACCAAGCCCTTCCAGGCAGAAGAAGTCTTGGCCCGCATTGAAAACCAGCTTGCCCTCCAGGCGGCAAAGACAGAGATCCGTAACCTCAATGCAGAGCTAGAACAACGGGTGCAGCAGCGCACAGAAGAGTTAGCCGCCGCAAACCAAGAGCTAAGAATAGAAATTACCCAGCGGCAACAAGCCGAAGCAACCCTACGGCAACAAGCTGAGCAGAAAGAATTGCTGGCAGAAATCACCCAGCGGATTCGCCAGTCCTTAAACCTTGATGCCATTCTGAATACAACGGTAGCGGAAGTTCGCCAGTTGCTCCGTGTCGAGCGCGTGTTAATTTATCGGTTTGAGCCAGATTGGAGCGGAGTCGTCATCGTGGAATCTGTGATTACGCCCAATCTGTCAATTTTAGGCAGAACAGTCCAAGATCAGTGTTTTAGCGACGGCTATGCTAGGCAGTATCGACAGGGACGAGTGCTCAACATCGCGGACATTTATGCAGCAAATTTGTCGCCGTGTCACGTTGATTTATTGGCGGCTTTGCAGATTAGAGCCAATCTCGTTGTCCCGATTGTCCAAGAGCAAACCCTATGGGGGCTGCTGAGCGTAAATCAATGCACTCAGCCTCGACCGTGGAGTCCGCTTGAAATTGACCTGCTCAAGCAACTCTCCGACCAGGTCGCGATCGCACTGCAACAGTCACACCTTTATCAACAGGTGCAGCAACTCAATGCCAATCTGGAGCAACAGGTACAGGCGCGAACTGCTCAGCTCCAGCAAGCGCGAGACTTTGATGCCCTGCTAAAGCGAATTACCGATAAAGTTCGAGACAATCTTGACGAGAGACAGATTCTGCAAACCGCTGTGCGAGAGCTGGCTTTGGGTTTAGCGGTGGCTTCATGTGACACAGCACTTTATGACCTGGGACAACAAACTGCAACCACCTGCTACGAGTACACGACCCTCAGCCGCCAAAAGCAAGGGAAAACTGTGTCGATGGCAGAGTTCCCAGAGATCTACCACCACCTGTTGCACCGTCAGTGGTTTCAATCCTGCGAACCTTATTTGGAACATGGTGCATTAACGCTCCTTGCCTGTCCTATTTTTGATGATCAAGGGGTCTTGGGTGATCTGTGCCTTTCTCGGCTCCAAGCAACAGTGTTTGTTGAACATGAGATTCGCCTAGTGCAGCAGGTGGCAAATCAATGTGCGATCGCGATTCGGCAAGCACGGCTCTATGCAGCCGCTCAAAGTCAGGTAGCAGCGTTAGAGAGCTTACATCAGATGAAGGATGACTTTCTCAGCACTGTTTCGCATGAACTGCGAACGCCTGTAACTAACATGAAGATGGCGATCAAAATGCTTAAAGTCACCTTAGCTCGTTCTGAAACTGCTGCTACCGACGAGCCAGCGATCACTGGCATTTCTCAGTCAGCAAATGCTACCCCGAACTCGAGAGTTACCCAGTATTTACGAATTCTCGACAGTGAATGTGAACGAGAAATTAGCTTGATCAATGATTTATTAGATCTACAGCGGCTAGAGTTTACGTCAGCGCCATTGGTCACTGAACGCATTGATCTTAAACTTTGGTTATCTGCCTTATTAGAATCGTTTCAAGAACGGGCTGATGCTCATCAGCAGTACTTGCAGATTGAAATACCTGATTCGCCACCGCAGATTGAGTCTAATCCAGATGCACTCAACCGGATTTTGGTAGAACTGCTGCACAATGCTTGTAAATATACGCCGCCAGAAGAGCGGATTGTGGTGAGTGTTGCAGTCGAGCAAAATCAGCTCCAGCTACGAGTTACCAATTTTGGAGCAGAAATTCCAGCCAGTGCTCTCCCACAGATCTTTGACAAGTTCTATCGAGTTGCCCATGCCGATCGCTGGAAACAGGGTGGTACTGGACTAGGGCTGGCTCTTGTGCAAAAGCTAGTGAAGCGCTTGGGGGGAGCCATTGATGTCAATAGTGCTCAGGGAGAGACAACTTTTGCAGTCTCCTTACCAATAGTTGTGTAGCTAGTTAAACACATAGCTGTACTGAACGTTATGGTTAAGAACATCTTTTCATAGGTTCAAACTGGCGAAGCCTTAAGGGGTGATAAGAAGCTTGAAGTAACTATGTAGCGGGCAATAGAGCTGATAAGCGCAAAAAAAAGATAGGCTTGCCACTTGACCACAAAACTACCTCAGGGGGTAACAAGAAAGCTAGAACAAGGACTGGAGGCGGGAAGCAGCATGTAAGCCTTGCTGAAGATAGAGTTGCTTATTGCCACTGAGCTGCATCCAAGACTCTAGCCAAGGAGAAGGCGAAACTAGTGCGAAGAAACACTGAAGAATTCGGGCTAATTCCCGAAATCAGAGGTACTATACGGAAAATTTTTCGGGCTCATGTCCAACTTGGGAGATTGGCAACATTGATTTGGACTAATTAAAAGTTGAGCTGAGACAATTTCATCAACGAGCATCCTTATGCCAAACGAGAGTCCAGATCAGTTATGGGTTGAGCCTGTGGGTGGAATCATCCTCGCGCGAATTCGCGGGGTGGCTACAGCCGATCTCATACAGGAGTGCCATCAGCGCATTGGGGTGTTGCAGAGAGACACGGGCTGCCAACAGGTGATGTACGATGCCTTGGAGTTTGAGCGCCCGCCGATAGAAATTGTGCTAGTAACACCCAAAAAAAAGGAAAGCTAACGATCCAATGTGACGAGCTGTGGTCCTTTGTCGATGACAAGGGGAACAAACAGTGGGTCTGGTTAGCCCTCGATGCAGACACTCG
>NZ_JACJOD010000063.1 GCF_014695385.1 Trichocoleus sp. FACHB-46
CGCTTGCGGCACTATCTGGCTCGTCTGCATCGTCAGAGCTTCTGTTATTCCAAGTCACAAGAGATGCTGGAAGCCTCTATCTGCTTATTGACCTACTATCTGAGACATTGGAAAGTACTGATTCCTGTCTAAATCATTCGCTCTTTGTGCAACGCCAAATAGAAATGCTTATTCGCAATCAACCCAGATGAAGCATTCTCGTTCTACTTGTCTCGCGTTTTAATTGAAAGGGTAGGGATGCTTTCCTACACCTTGCTGTTACCCAGCGATTGCGATGGAACGTCCAGCAATTCCAGATCCCATAATTGTGTCCCTGACGGGTGGAAAGGAGCCTCTAAAGGTTCATGCTGACAGGCTTGCCTCGCCGACGGATTTGAGACAGACCAAAGTGGATGAGTTTATTGCAGCGCGATCGCTCAAGCCCAAAAGTGAGCAGGCTTACCGCCGAGACTTGCAGAATTTCACAGATTGGACCCAGCAAGCGTGGGCAAATGTGACCCGACGACAGGTCGCCCAGTTCAAGCAGTATCTCTTGCAGGAGCGAAAGCTAGCTCCTAATTCAGTCAACCGAATCCTAAGAACAGTCAAAACGTTTTATAGATGGATGCTGGAGTCGGAGTACATCTCCAGGGACCCGACAACGGCAGTGAAGCAGGAGAAAGTGCCAGAGGCGCAATCTCAAGAACTAGAAGATGAAGAGGTAGAACAGATTTATGTGGCAATTTCAAAGGTAAGCTGTGACCCAGTCCGCGATCGGGCTTTGTTTTCTGTTCTACTACATGGTTTGCGAGCCGAGGAGGCGATCAACCTCAATTTTGAAGACTACGATGGGCTGCAAGTCTTGATTCGAGAAGCAAAGCATGACAGTACGGGGGAAGTACCACTAACTCAGCAAGCACGGACTGACTTAAATGCTTACATCCAGCAACGGCAGGCAGAGATAGAAGCAATGGGGTAGGAAATTTTGCCCCATAGTCCTCTGTTTGTTTCCAACTCTAACCGCAGCCGAGGTCAACGACTCACTTATTGGGGAGTGCAGGAGGTGATGAAGCAGCTAGCCAACCATACGGGCATTAATCTACATGCACATCGAGGGCGACATACGTTTTGTACCAATTTAATTGTCAAGTTGGAGATGGATACCGCCCTAGCAATGGAGCTATCGCGGCATCGAGATATTCGTAGTTTCAAACGCTATACCAACCGCAAGAATAAACTCGCTGCCAAGCGGGCATTTCTCAAAGCAGCTGACCAACTCTATTAAGAAGCAAGCATTGTAGTTGCGCAGTGTTTATTTCTTACTTTCCACGCAATCGCCATCAATGCTTAGGCTTCGACAGACTGTATGAACTTGTTTCCAAAGAGTCACAGGCGATCGCCCAGGCGTTGACGTAAGCAGAAGAGAAGGAGGCGTCCCATCTGCATCTGCACCGAGAACGGCATACCTTTGCTACGGGCTTAGGGCTTGTAACGAAACAACTTTTACAGGGTGATCCTGAAAGGCTCAAATTCGCAAGCTCTTTTGACCAGCGAACGTCAGAGTTATTTCATAACAGCTTCTTAGTAGTTGATGGCATGCGTTACAAGACAATGGACTCTTGCTTAGCCATGAAGTTAACGCGTCATTGCTCGGTTCATAGCTTTTAGCGTTACGTCAAGAGCGTGGATGCGGTGTTGGCAGAAGCAGCACTTTTTGAGACCGGAGCCCTGAAGCAAGTAGAGACAGCAACTTAGCTTCCGGCTATTAGTTCATCACTAAGTTCAAGCCCGCAGCTCACTCAGAGGCTGGAAGAATTTAGGTCACGATCTCACTTTGCAGACGGCCTTGGAATGAATGGCTAGATTCGGGACAGGCTATACTGACCTCTTTGGCCCCGATTCCACTGGCCCTCCTTGGCTCCGGTAGAGAGAATATTGAGGATACGGTGACGAATGGTAGTGTGCATCCCTTGGGGCAAGCTGTCTACAAAAATTGCATCCTTGGCTCCGGTAGAGAGAATATTGAGGATACGGTGACGAATGGTAGTGTGCATCCCTTGGGGCAAGCTGTCTACAAAAATTGCATTCATGAGAGCAGCGACGCTCAGCAGTTCCTGGGGCTGTTGCTGAAATACAGCAGCGATTGCCGCAGGTAAGGAGGTTTTTTGAAAAGCAGGTTGCAAGTAGTCTTGCCAGTTTTTTGATTGTTTCGGTGTCCTGCCTGCCTTTGCAGCTTTAGGGGCTCTACCACTTTTTGTGGAGGTGGTTGGCTCAGAAGCAGAGCGAGATTGTTGAGATTTTTCCTCCACTGGCTCTTCAGAGGCAGAAACCACAGGAGCAGATGAAGTATCTGAAGCAGGCGCAGCACTATCTACTGTTATCGGTGTTGAGGTGGCAGTGTCTTTTGCAGGTTGGGTGGTGGTTGGAGTAGCAGAGGGGATGCTAAATAAATCGATGACCGTCTTGAGACTTTGTCGTTTCTCCCGGACTGCTTCAAGTTGAGTTGTGAGTACTGCTTCTTGAGTTGCAAGCGCGGTATCGGCTTCCATTAGGTTAGCCAGGATGGTATTGGAAGCAAGATGAGAAGAATTGGTCATAATTGAGTGCTGTATCAGCCTTTTGGCTACAAAAGTATCATACAGATCTCCTGCTGTCTCTAAGAGCGTAGAGGTGTCATTACGGGGCGTTGCTGAAAGAGTAATGCTGGCTTTGGCACAATGAAGGTATGAAATGTCCTCAATGTCACTCCACTCACACGGCTAAAAACGGTCACCGTCGCGGCAGACAGTGCTATCAGTGCCAGCAGTGTGGTCGCCAATTTCTCGAGTCTTACCGTCCTTGGGCTTACTCCGATGACATCAAGCAACTGTGCATCAAAATGTATCTCAATGGCAT
>NZ_JACJOD010000064.1 GCF_014695385.1 Trichocoleus sp. FACHB-46
CAAGGATTTCCCATTCTGCATCAGTCAGAGTGCTCGAATATGCCATGGCGACTAAACTAGAGGATTGTAGGTGCCTTTATTCACCATTATAAAGATGTCAAATCGGCTCTATAGATTGCATTAATTTTTGACCCTGCCCACGGGTCTATCCACTAGAGATTCTATTTTGGTCTACCGATTAATACGAAGGATATGCAGGTAGTCATTGCCTTCTTTAAATTCAAAGCTCAAAATCAAGATTCACAATTGATGGCAGCAACTGAGGCGTCGCACTCCAAATCTGAATACTCAAGCTGCTCTCATAGAGGCGAGCGATCGCACTTCCAAAGCATCCCTGTAGAGAGGAAGGTATAAACATATTCTTTTTGCTACAGCTTCGGGATCTATTAGACTTCTTCAAAAATAAAGCAACCAGCCAAAATAGAGAGAGCAGTGTTGTCAGAACGAATCATGAAGCAGTCCTTCTTCAACCGTCTGTTGCATCTATTCAACACCCATCCTCAACTAGGTAAACGGATGGTAGGGCTCGGAGCAAAAGCGCTTTGGGAACTGTGGCAGCGGATGACGGAAGCTGAACAGGCTGAGCGCCTGAGGCAGGCTCAACGACCTGGACGAAAACGACAGGCGGGTGGAGGACGTAAAAAGGATGTCGCCGTCCTAGGTCGGTTGTTGGTGACCCTGATTTATCTGCGGCAACACTGGACCCTGCAAGCGATTGCTGTCACCCTTGGTTGTGCCGAGGCGACGGTCTGGAACTACATCCATGAGATGTTGCCTCAGATCCGTGAGCACCTACCTACCAGTTTGCTCGAACAATGGCAGCAAGAATGTCCTAGTGTCGAACGCGCAGAGCTAGAGCAGTGTTTAGCCGAACTGCCAGAGGGGGCTTTGCTGGTCGATAGTTGGGAGCAGGGGATTCCCCGACCCACTGATAATCAGGAGCAGGAAGAGTATTACTCAGGAAAACAGAAGGAACATACCCGTAAAAACCAGGCGATTGTCCTCCCGAAGGGTGCGGACCTCATCGATGTCGTCTTAGGAGAGCAGGGGCTCCGTAGTGATAGCAAGCTGTTTGAGCAAACGCAAGACGAATTGCCGAACCACCTCTCGTTCATCGGGGACAGAGCCTATGTCGGTCGTCGCAATACCACCACACCGTATAAGAAGCCACTGAAGGGAGAGTTAACCCAGGGGCAAAAGGAGTTTAATCGCTACGTGATTCAAAAGCGAGCGTTTGTGGAACAGGTGATTCGAGTGATTAAAATTTTCTGGATTGCCAAAGAAGAGTTTCGGATGCGTTCACGGATGTATGAGACCGCGATTGGTTGTGTCTGTGGTTTAGTCCGTTTACGGGTGCAGTATGTCTGAAATCAGGGCTTTAGCAGCTTGACCTGCCCACTTTTCGTATTTTTGAAGAGGTCTATTAACTCGGCAATGATTGAGGTTGCATTTTGTTTGCTGCATAAGCGATGAATGGATGCTCGAAATATTTCTGAACTTGCGGTCGCGCTTGGCCACTAAGCGCTGGAGGAAGGTCAAAAAGACGGTTTCTGTCAGCTTGCGCGCACCCGCTTCTTCTGGCTCGAATGAATTTCAGGCGTTTCGCCCAGTGATTTCGGCTCTCTCCGCTTGTGCCCGTTGCTCAATTTCAGGATAGATCTGCTCCAACCACTTCTCTACCGCTTCTGGGTCTTGTTCATAGGCCCGTTTCAAGGGTTTCTGTGGCGTATATCCCCACCACTTGAGATATTCTCCCACAGTGCGAATCGGCATTTGCACATCGCACACGTGCTCAATCAGTTGTTGTACTGCTCGTCGAGTCCACAAGGCACTATCAATCTCCCAGTCCTCTGGAAAATGGTCTTGCATCAACTGTTGAATTTGATTCTCTTGCTCCTGACTTAATGCCAAATCTAGCATCACAATTCAGCAACGCCGGAACCGACAGTAGCAATTCATCACATCGGGCACTCTTTATCACCTCTCACAATCTGTGGATGTTGTACCGATGCTGCACCTTAGACGGCGATTTTTACCCCACAACACGACAGATACAGTTTATTTTTGCGCCATACCTAACGCCTTCTTGCCACACCTCTGTCGCGTGACTCTCCGAGCGATCGCCGACCCCTTCCGTACTAAGTAGTCGTCCCACTTATTTGGCTCAGTAAATCACAGTAGTATGATAGATTCCTTCGACTCGTCCGATGGCACGTTCGCGTAGCGTGTGCGAAGCACGCAAAGCCCATGCCATTGACGTAAAGACGTAATCATTGCTGCTTGATGGCGTGGCTGTGTCCGTTGTAGCTATCAATGAGTTGACGGCTACAACGGACACAGATGTAACTTTACTTGCCCCTTCTCTCACCATTCTTAACGGATGTGAGTGGATTGACATTAGCGGCGGACATACGCTGAAGCATTTTGAGTTCAATTCTGGCTAGCTACTTACTATCCCCTGTGGTCTCCAGGGCGGGAAGCACAAATTGAGGGTCTATTCGTATTACCTATCGTAGGTTGAAAGGTTCGGCCTAGGTTCAAGATTAGGCACAGACGATGCTGATTTGAGACTGGAAAACTGCTCTCAACTGCTTGGCGATCGCCGAACCCGATCGCCAAGCGCTATAGTTTTCTTTCCTGGCCACACTCCTAACAGCTGCCAAGAGCCGATGGTTGACACGAGACAAATTTTTCAGAGACAACTAATTAGGATACTGCTTCAACTTCCAGATTAGCTCTGCGGAAGTATGCAGCAGACATCAGACCGATCGCTTTGCAATGCTCAGCGCACTTGCGGAAAATGGCAGCGTACTCTGTCATTTTGTCATCATGCATTTCGTCACAAGCGATCGCGCACTTGAAGCACATCTCGGCGCAAAGCTGGCAGGTTCTACCTGCAAACTCAGAACCATCGGCAATCATGTTGATGCACATCATTGTCATCTCAGCACAGTCGCGAAGCATAGACATCATCGAAACATCAATGTACTTACAGCTTCTATCTGAGCAGTAAGTCATGACTTCTAGGCACATGTTGTGGCAATCGGTGCAAACTTCGATACAGACTTTTAGCTCAGTTAATTCAGTATTCATAGAATCAGTCATCATATTTACCTCTATATTCTTTTGAGATAAGGACAATTGCTTTGGGTGCTTATTTAGAAGCGTATTCCTGCCTTCTCAGCAAAGTCAATGGAGATGCTAAACCCCCCATTTAGAAGGCCAGAATGCCGCTCCATTTACCGGGAATTGCTGCCTCTATCCCAGAAATTTACCGGAGATTAAGGGGGATTAGAAGCTAGGGGAGCCAGAAATCTTTGTAGGGGCTTGGCAAATAGGGCTCTGCAAATCCCGCTGATTTAGTGATCATTCTGGCCTCTCAGGCTGCCTATCGGACTCAGAAACGAATCTGGCCTTAGATTTATTTTAGAAATTTTGAGAACAACAGGAAATTATATAGATAAGTAACTTTATAAGAAGTTGTAGTGGGATTTGGTGAAACGCAGAATTAAGAACCCTTTCAGGCATTTTAGGAGTCATTTCAGGTTTTTAGGCAGACTAAGAAGTATGACGAAACTCGTAGTTGTATAAGCGGCTTATGTCAGGAAAACCTAACAATTCATTGTTTTATAACTCTTAAACGGTTCTAGGTAGCTTAGGTGTTGAGTCTAGCGGCAGAGTTCGGTGGCTCTACCTTTTGGTTGGCTACCAAAACTAAAGGTAGCCTTATGCTTGTATAAAATACGTTAACTCGATAGACTAACCGTATTTTGTAAATTGGGTTTCGGGAGAGTTGTCGTGGGTATTTCTGTTCAAAACGTTGACAAGCATTTTGGCTCCTTTCACGCGATCGATAATGTGAGCTTGAATATTGAGACAGGGTCCTTAGTTGCTCTTCTAGGTCCTTCAGGGTCTGGTAAATCAACTTTGCTACGGATGATTGCTGGATTGGAGCAACCTGACTCTGGAGAAATCTTTTTGACTGGCGAAAATGCCACCTACCGCTCAGTCCAGGACCGGGGAATTGGTTTTGTATTTCAGCATTACGCGCTGTTTAAGCACCTAACCATTCGGCAGAACATTGCTTTCCCGTTAGAAATTCGTAAAGCTAAGCCTAGCCAAATTCGTCATCGGGTTGAGGAACTACTGAACTTGGTGCAATTACGAGGGTTGGGCGATCGCTATCCCTCACAGCTGTCTGGTGGTCAACGGCAGCGGGTGGCACTAGCACGGGCATTGGCAGTTCAACCCAAAGTTTTGCTTTTAGATGAACCTTTTGGGGCTCTTGATGCAAAAGTTCGTAAGGAACTGCGGACTTGGCTACGGAAACTGCATAACGAGGTCCATGTAACAACGGTATTTGTCACCCATGACCAAGAAGAAGCGATGGAAGTGGCTGATCAGATTGTGGTCATGAACGAAGGTCGGATTGAACAAGTTGGCAGCGCGGCGGAGCTTTATGATTCGCCAGCGTCTCCTTTTGTGATGAGTTTCATTGGTCCGGTGAATGTGCTCCCCGCAAATGCTGGCATCTTACCGAGAAACCAAGGGATACAAGGCGATCGCGTCTTTTTACGGCCTCATGATTTGGTGATTCGCTCCTATGCCACCGAGGATACAGTGCCTGCCAAGATTGAGCGGATTGTTCACCTAGGTTGGGAAGTTCAGGTGGAGTTAATGTTGCCTTCAGGTCGGGGAGTAACGGCTTACTTGGCGCGGCAAGACTTTGACAAACTCAACCTAGAACGACACCAAGATGTCCATATCATCCCTAAGCAAGTGAAAACTTTTCCAGAGTATTCGTTGAATTAAGTAGATAGCTGTGAATAGCTTCTAATCTCTTGATGGGCTTACCCTTGCAACTACTCTTTGTCCAGCCTCTAGTTTTGTCTCGCTATGACCTTGGAATCTGCCCCCCCTCTTCAAAATGCTAAGCCAGCTACCAAGAAAAATAAAGATGCTTATGTTGCTAGTAGAGTTCTGATCGCTGTTCTATTAGCAGCTTTGCTTTCTACTTTCTTTGTCATTGTCAATGCAGGAGAGCGGGGGGTGTTGATGCAGTTTGGCAGGGTGCAAGAACCAGTCTTGGGAGAAGGAATTCATCTGATTGTCCCTGGCGTTAATACCGTCAAGAAGCTGAGTGTGAGGGTGCAAAATCAGGAAATCTCTGCTGAAGCTTCTTCCAAGGATCTGCAAGATGTTTATACTGATGTCGCCCTCAACTGGCATATTATTCCTGACGAGGTGGACAAAATTTTTCAACAAATCGGGGATGAAGCGACAGTTGTTACGACGATCATTAACCCTGCCGTCGAAGAGGTGCTGAAAGCAGTAGTGGCAATGTACACAGCCGAGGAAGTAATTACGAAACGGGGAGAGGTCAAAGCGGCAGTGGACCAGGCTCTGACAACGCGATTAGGCACTTATCACATTGCAGTTGATGACATCTCTCTGGTGCATGTACATTTCTCTAAACGGTTTAGCAATGCGGTGGAGGCTAAACAAGTGGCAGAGCAAGAAGCCAAACGAGCAGAATTTGTGGCTCTGAAGGCAGCCAGAGAAGCAAAAGCTAAGGTGAATTTAGCCAAGGGAGAAGCAGAAGCCCAGAACTTGCTGCGAGAGGGTTTAACCCCGGAGTTATTACAAAAGCAGGCGATCGAGAAATGGAATGGCAATCTCCCTCTGATTATGGGAGATGATGGTTCCTCCAAACTCCTCGATTTGAAGCAACTGGTTAAACTGGGTAAGCAACGCTTAAATCCTGATTAACCCTTTAACATTTGCTCAAAAGCGATCGCAATTTGGGTTTGAAACCGCTGTTGGTGTTTCAGTTTCAGCACGGGTTGAATAATTTCCAGAATGGAGCCTGCACCTTTGCGACTATTGGTGATCTGTACTGCTTGGAGGGTAGAGAGTTCGATCTCTTTTCTCACCATGAGTTCTGGGATCGCAGCGGCCCCTACTCCGCTCTCCACCACCGCTTTGACCATCTCGCTACTGCTTAGAACTAAAACTACATCTAGTTCACTGATCTCAATCCCCCAACTCTGTAGAGCTTGCTCAAACATCTGTTGAGCCCCCGAACCAGGCTCTCGCATGACCCAAGTGGTTTCGTTGAGTTCACGAACTGAGATTCTGGTGCGCTCAAACCAAGGGTGGGATTTGCCTACCACTACTTGCAGGCGATCGCTGCCAATAGCCTCCTCAGCTAAATAGCTTTTGAGCGCAGGTTTCACCTCACCGCTGACAATGCCTAAATCAAATAATCCGGTGGCTGTGCCTTCGCAGATCTCTTCTGCATTAGCAAGGGTGCAAATGACGTTAATTCCTGGGTACTGACGCTTAAATTGACTAATTTTTCCTGGCAACCAGTAATTACCAATCGTCAAGCTTGAGCCTAGTTTCAACTCACCCCGTTGGAGGTTATTCAATTCCCGTAAACCGCGCTCAGTCAAAGCGACTTGCTCCAGAATCTTTTGCGCTTCTTCCTGGAGCAGCTTGCCCGCTTCCGTAATTTCCACTCGCCGACCAATGCGATGGAAGAGTTTGACACTGTACTCTGTTTCTAAGCTTTGGACGGCGGCACTGACTGCTGGTTGAGTAATGAAAAGTGCTTCAGCAGCGCGAGTAAAGTGTAATTGCTCAGCCACAGCCAAAAATATCCGTAATTGCTCCAATGTCATAGTTGGCTTTTAACGCTCCCTGCTAGACGTTGTTAAGGAAAGTAAACTCCTAGAAATACCTTAAAAGCGATGGGTTCATCGGGGTTTGTCATCTTTAGCTCTATGCCTCTGCTGCTGTTGGTTCCAGGGGATCACAACAGCAGCTAGGATTTTGCAGTCTCTCAAAGCATTGGAGCAGATGAGCAGACATGAGCGATCTAGAGTCGATTACTTTTATTTATTAAACCAACAAAAAAGAACATTAGCTTCTATGGGTCTTCTTGACTAGAGTAAACATAGTGCTTTTGGCAATGCATCCTTGCTGAAGCAAAGCTCACCGGTCCCATCGGGAGCGACCAAACTTCCAAGGATACATTTGCATACTGGGGGATTTGCATCCATGACTAGTGAATTTCAATCTGAGCAGAGTGCCCACGGCTTAAAGCCAAATTGCCTCTCCTTCGGTGAAGTGTTGGCCCAATCAGTTGCGGTCATTGCTCCCACTACCATCCCTGCCTCCAACTTAGGTTTGATTGTCGCGATCGCGGGAAATGGAACTTGGTTGAGTTTTCTGATTGGCATGGTTGGGTTGATGTTTGTCAGCATTAACATCAACCAGTTTGCGAGTCGTTCCGCTTCTCCGGGTTCGCTATATTCTTACATTGCTAAGGGTTTAGGCCCAACGGCGGGTGTAATTTGCGGATGGAGTTTGGTTCTCGCCTATTTGTTTACTGGTATGTCAGTGTTGTGTGGCTTTGCCAACTTCAGCACTATGCTACTGGGTCATTTGGGCATTCATCCTTCCAGCCTGACTTTATTAGCGATCGGCGCTGGTGTGGCCTGGTATGCAGCTTACAAAGATATTAAGCTTTCAGCAATGGCGATGTTGTGGCTAGAAGGAGTTTCCATTGCTCTCATCCTCCTCTTAGGTATTCTAATTTGGGCTCATGCAGGGTTTGCGATCGACTTCTCGCAACTGACGCTGCAAGGAGCGAAGCCAGGTGGAATTGCGATGGGGTTGGTTCTGGTAGTCTTTGGATTTTCTGGATTTGAAAGTGCCACCTCTTTAGGAGACGAAGCTAAGCGACCGCTGAAGACCATCCCTAAGTCTGTGATGGGCAGCGCCATCTTAGCTGGGTTATTCTTCACCCTCATGAGTTACATCGAGATACTAGGCTTCAGTGGTACTTCCGCTTCCCTAGCTACGACTGAAGAACCTTTAGGCTATTTATCTAGACAACTTGGCTTGGGATTTTTGGGAGAACTGATTGCAATTAGCGCCTTGTTTAGTTTCTTTACTTGCGTGCTAGGTAGCATTAACCCAGCCGCGAGAGTGTTCCTGACCATGTCCCGTCATGGCTTGTTCCCTGCTTCCCTAGGTGAGACTCACTCCTCCAACCAGACGCCCCATATTGCCATTACGATGTCGGCGCTTGTCATGTTTTTGGTTCCTGCCTGCCTATCCCTCTTCCATGTCAAATTATTTGACAGCATGGGTTATCTAGGAGCTATTTGTACCTATGGGTTCTTGACGGTATACATTCTCATATCGATCGCTGCTCCCGTATATCTCTATAAAATTCAAAAGCTTCGACCGCGAGATGTGATGTTCTCAGTTCTAGGCGTTGGCTTCATGATGATCCCGGTTCTGGGGAGCGTCGGTGTTCCGGGTAGCCAAATTTTCCCAGTTCCCGAAGCTCCTTACGATGCCTTTCCTTATCTATTCTTGCTCTATCTAACCGTGACTTGCGGCTGGTTTGTCATGCAAAGACTCCGCTCTCCTCAAATTGTGCGAACGATGAAATCGAGAATTGAAGAGACGCATGCCAGGTTTGCTGTCCCTAGCCCTGTAATTATTCCTTCCCTAACGGATGAGACTTAATTCTTCTGGGCACAACCCTGATTCCACAAAACTTATTTCTGAACTTATCTCTGTAGTAAAGACAATTAAGCGCTAATCAAGATGAATGAATTACTGACCGCATTGCCGACTGGGTTCACTGCCTTCACTGCTACGAATCTTGATGATATTTTGATCTTGCTCCTGTTCTTCTCCCAAGTAGATAGTGTGTTGCGACGACGGCACATCGTAGCAGGGCAATACCTAGGGTTTGGAGTTTTAGTTTTAGCCAGCTTACCGGGTTTCTTTGGTAGCTTCTTATTCCCTCGTGATTGGGTGGGTCTGCTGGGTCTCGTGCCGATCGCGATCGGTCTTAGCCGCTGGTTCAGTCAAGATGAGGCAGATGAAGCGGATGAGGAAATCACCCAGCCCACCGAGAAGTCTTGGCTAACTAGTTTTCTCTCTCCCCAGACCTATAGTGTGGCGGCAGTCACCTTTGCGAATGGCGGCGACAATGTGGGCATCTATATGCCTCTGTTTGCTAGTAGTAGTTGGGAAAGCTTGTTAGCTATTTTAGGTGTATTCTTCACCTTGGTAGGGGCATGGTGCTACCTGGCTTACCGTCTAACTCAGGTGCCTGCGATCGCAGATGCCCTGACTCGATATGGAAACCAACTAGTTCCTTTTGTTTTAGTTGGGTTGGGAGCATTGATTCTAGTAGACAGTCGCACCTTAGAAAACCGAGGCTTGGCGGTGCTGGCTTTAGTAATGGGTGTTCTCTTCGTCACAACACTGAGTCGGAATGCCATGCAATACTCGTCTAGTATTGCTGAATGCACAGCTCAGGCTGTCCCGATGCCGCAGGCGCACTCCCCAATTGAGCACAAGTAGTAGCCTTGCCGCAGGAGCATCATGAACTGGTTTGGACGAGCCGTGATTACCGGGGTTACTGCCTTTGCCGCTACCAATATTGATGACATTGTGATCCTGATGCTCTTCTTTTCTCAGGTGAACGCTAATTTCCGCCCCAAACATATCATATGGGGTCAATATTTAGGATTCACGACGTTGATGATTGCCTGTCTTCCCGGTTTTCTAGGCGGTCTCGTCATCCCTAAAGCTTGGATTGGTTGCCTGGGTTTCGTACCTATTGTGATTGGCATCAGTCATTGGCTGAACCGAAAACAAAATGGAACTCAAGTCCAGACGGTCACAGATGAGTTGAGTTTAGAGAAAGCAGTTGCCTCAGGAGTGCCTAGTTACTTAGGTTTGCTTGTGCCTCAGGTCTACCATGTCGCTGCTGTGACATTGGCAAATGGGGGAGACAATATCGGGATTTATGTACCGTTGTTGGCGAGTAGCGATCCAGCCAGTTTAGCGGTTATCCTGAGCGTCTTTTTTGTCTTGGTTGGTGTTTGGTGTTACATCGCTGAGCGCTTAACTCGACAGCCAGCCGTAGCCCGCCTGCTCACGGCCTATGGTCAGGCAATCGTACCCTTTATTTTGATTGGATTAGGGCTTTACATCTTGGTTGATAGTGGGACTTACCGTCTATTGCCAGCGTTTTCCTCCCCGTAGCTATCATCTGTTCCAACCCATCCAATCCCATAGATTTTCCATCTAAAGCAGCATGTAGCTGCTGGAAAACAGTTTAATTTCAAACTAAGGAGATCATCATGAAATTTTTCAGACTTGCGCTTTTAGCTTTGGCTTTGTTAGTCAGTTTAGCGATCGCTCCTCCGGCTTGGGCAGACCCTAACTTCACTAAGGGATCTGACTATGCTGAGGTGACTCAAGCCTTAGATGAACTCTTGCAAGCAAAGAACTCTCCCAATCAAGCAGGTTACAGGGGTGAGGAAGTTCAGCAGAAACTGGCTGATTTGCAATTTCAAAAGTATGTTTTAGAGACAGCAAAAGAACAGGCTCAGTGCCGTAATGAAACGGGAAGAACGATCGCTGTTTATGCTAGCAAACCCAAGAAATCTCCTACACCGCAACTTTACTTTTTAGGTAATGGTCAGGTCACAGATGATGATTGGAAATGCAGCGGCGTTTATCTTCCTAGCGGGGCTCAGGTCGCTTTAACTCCTAACGCTCAAGCGGAAGAGTTAGCAGAGCCGATCGCCTTCAAGATTGTAGATGGTACTCAATTGATCGCTAAGAGCAATCCAAACAGTGGTGTGCTTGAGTTTAATGTTTCTCCGGCCAAAGTGTTTACAGCTAGCGAACCTGGTTGGTCCATTCCAAATCTGTCTCTAGCAGATATTGAAGCCACCGCTCCTAATGCTCCGATTGAAGACTAAACCTTGATGGCATACTAGCTAAGCTAAACTGCTGACCTGAACGCCCAGTACAAGAATTGTGTCTTAAACCAACACATTAACTTGCTGGGCGTTCAGTCAAATGTTCTATAGTAAGGGACGCCGATCTATTACTGCGAATTGAGTTCAGGGAGACGCTATCGATGCAACTATTTAAATCCACTAAAACAGAAGGAGATGCCGAACCACCAAGACGGCTTAATCCTAATCGAGTCCGGGATCACCTAGCCAACGAGCGCACTTACCTAGCTTGGATGCGAAGTGCGATCGCCTTGATGGGTTTCGGTGTGCTAATTGTACGTTTGCGAATTCTGCGTCCACCACTCGCTCCCCAACCGCCTGGTAACGGTTGGAAGCTAGGTTTAGCCTTCTCTGCGGCAGGGCTTTTGATGGTGTTGCTTTCAGCTCAGCATTACTTCACTGTGCGCCGAGATATTGAAGAAGATACTTATGCGCCCCCAGACCGCTGGGTGATTTTGTCTACCCTGGTGATCGTCATCTTGGGGGCTGGAGTCATCTATTATGTGTTTACAATTCCGCTAGAATCATTGGGTAGTGTGATCGTCGAATAACGAGTGGCAACTTACTCCTGTGTCGCTGACACTTCGTTGTTTTCAGGACTTAAAGTTTCTGGGTTCAACTTGGCTAAGTGAGGCTTGACGACTAAACTGACGGCGATCGCCCAAGCAATGGAAACCATCCACCCCGCCACAATATCGCTCGGATAGTGAACCCCTAAGTACAACCGTGTCCAAGCGATTGCCACGACAAATAAACTGCCCAAGGTAGTCACCCAACCACACCAACGACTGCCCCAAGTTAAAACAACTAAGGATGCTACAAAAGCCATACTAGCCATCGCATGACCGCTGGGGAAAGCGAATTCTGGTTCTGGGGGAAAAGTAGAGTCCCATAGGTGGGGGCGTACTCGATGCAGTAGCTCCTTGGCAGTACGGTTAATCAGCATGGCTCCTGGTAATGTGATCAGGAGATAAATCAGCGATCGCCAGCGCTTCAAGAAAAACATTGCCATCACCAGCGCTGTAGAGACGGGAAACACTCCCCAGCGCGTGCCAAACTGAGTTAAGGTCAGAGCCAGCGAGTCCAAGTTGGCTTGTGCTGTAGAATGAATCGCCAGCAAAATAGAGACATCCCAAGGTAGGCCACCTTCTTGCAGTTGAATCTTTCCCGCCAAAAGGATAGCAAGTTGTAATGGCAAAAAGACTCCTAGAAAAAGTAGTAGGAGCGATCGCCAATGAGTGCTCAACCACAGTTGAACAAAACGACCAAAAGTTTGCAGAAGTTTGCCAAAGTTAGATGATAAAGCTCTTTGAGAAGACATGAAAGCTAAAAAGATAGATTCTAAGATGAACAACTAAACCTGAGGATGCTTTAGACCTGATGGGCTAGCTTCCAACTCACCATGACTAAAACCATGTACACAACAAACCGCAGGGCTCGTTGTGGCGCGAGTTGGCAAAGTTTAGTCCCTACTAAAACGCCTGGTAATGATCCTATCCATATCGGGATTACCAAGCTCCAGTCAACTGTCCCTAGGGTGAGGTGTCCTAAAGCAGTAAAGCTTAAGAGAATGGCTGCTTGAGCTAAATCAGTGCCAACCAGCTTGCGAGCATCTAAGCGGAAGAAGGCAATCAGTGCTAGGGCAAACATGGAGCCGGAGGAGACACTGGTTAGACCCACCACACAACCCAAGATGGCTCCGATCGCGATCGCCGCGGCTCGTCCTAAGGTTGTTTCTAAATCGATCTTGGGTAAAGAAGGGTACTTTAAGCTAGGTACAAAGGTCAACAGTAACAGTTGCACGAGTGCCGCTACAGTAACCATCAGAATGGCTACCCCAATCAACCGCAGCAAAATAGCGTCTAAATTGAATTCCCCGATATGCCTCAGCCAGTGCAGGATACCAACCCCTGTTAAGGCACCAGGCACACTTCCGATCGCCAACCATTTTACAACTGTTGCATCCAGGGTTTGTTGCTGCCAGTGCCGAACGCCTCCGGTAACTTTCATTAAAGTTGCAGCAACCACATCAGAACTGACTGCAATAGAGGCTGGAACCTGAAAGACAAAGATCAGCATGGGGGTAATCAGAGAAGCTCCTCCAATTCCAGTTAAACCCACTACAATTCCCACAAAAAAACTCAGGCATGATAGTAGAGGGTAATTCATACTGTGGCCTTAGGATACATAGTTAAAAACAAAAGCTTTTCAAAAGCTACGTCTTCTGTGTCAGGCCTACTTGTTAGCCTTCATCACGCCTGCCTGTTAGACATAGCCATTTTGCATAAATAGCTGAGGTGATGAACATAGCGCTCAGCAACAGTTTTCTAGCTTGGTCAGCGAATGAGAAGAGAATGCTTTTGGTGCCAAAAATTTTGGTAGATGCTAGTGCTTGGCCTTGAATCAGCTGCAATTTCTCAAGGCAATACAGACAAGTCGATACAGAACGGTATCAAAGTTATCAGTTAACTTTTTAATGTCACTAGTTGTAAAAGTGAACTGAGGTCAATCGACTTCAGATCAGAAAAAATAGCTGGAACATCTAAAATTTTCAGTTGCACCAGGGCCAAAATGACTAGAGTGTAAACTGTTGAAGAACCGATACCCATCAACAATTCTTTTTTTAAGTTCTGCTCTTTTGGCTGCTCTTGGAGCATATCGGCTGTGCCTAGTTGCATCAATAGAATGCCAATAATATTGGAGAGCCAATATCCGGCGATTAAGCCAGGAGTAAATAACTTTCCAGAAAACAGACCGCAAACATAACCAAAGAAGTAGGCAACTGGT
Source organism: Trichocoleus sp. FACHB-46 (assembly GCF_014695385.1). NCBI lineage: Bacteria > Bacillati > Cyanobacteriota > Cyanophyceae > Leptolyngbyales > Trichocoleusaceae > Trichocoleus > Trichocoleus sp. FACHB-46. The sequence goes on from NZ_JACJOD010000064.1 coordinate 13,632, forward strand.
AGGTTAAACACCAAGTCATTCCACCAACAGAGGGGAGACAGCAGGTATCCGATCAAAACTAGAAAGCCGCCTCGTAACTTTTTGGGCGTAATTCCTTTGAGTTTTTCCTGGACAGTTTGCCAAAACACCTCTGGAGTGGCGTCTTGTCGCTTGTCAGGCTGCTCGCTGGCCTCGTTGAGATTATGCATATAAACTACGGCATCTTGATAAACTTACGGTATTTTACATGCTGATGGCTTAATCACGCAAACTCGATAGGATTACCGTGTTTTTCAGGGCTCAGTAAAACTTTAGTTGTTATACTACTTTTACCTGCCTAAAGTACGGTAAGCCGATAGGTTTACGGTTACTTCTGCTCAAGGTGCATTTGCTCGTCTAGCCCTAGGTCTATCAGAATCCATGCAAATTGCTCGTGATATTACCTGCCTGATCGGTCAGACTCCTTTAGTGCAGCTCAATCACATTCCTCAAGCCGAAGGTTGTGTGGCTCGAATTGCTGTGAAACTAGAAGGTTTGAATCCCTCGTCTTCTGTCAAAGACCGCATTGGTATTGGCATGATTCAAGCGGCGGAAGCAGAAGGGCTGATTCATCCGGGCAAATCAGTTTTGGTAGAGCCTACATCGGGCAATACAGGCATTGCCTTGGCTATGGTAGCTGCGGCTAAAGGCTATCGCTTGATCTTGACCATGCCAGAAATGATGAGCTTGGAGCGGCAATTGATGCTGAAAGGCTATGGAGCCGAACTGGTACTTACCCCAGCCACCGAGGGCATGCAAGGAGCGATTGCGAAAGCAGAAGCCATTGTCGCTAGCCTGCCTGACGCTTTTATGCCACAGCAATTTCGCAATTCTGCTAATCCTCAGGTTCATCGAGAAACTACGGCTGAAGAAATTTGGGCAGATACAGAAGGGGAAGTCGATATTTTCATGGCGGGGGTCGGAACGGGTGGCACCATTACAGGCGTCGCGGAAGTGCTGAAGCCTCGCAAATCAGGGCTACAAGTGATCGCTGTCGAACCTGTCAATAGTGCAGTTCTCACAGGTGGTGCTCCCGGAGAGCACAAGATTCAAGGAATCGGGGCAGGATTTATTCCCCCAGTCTTGCGCCTAGAACTGATTGATGAAGTCCTGCAAGTTTCTGATGAAGCTGCGATCGCTTACAGCCGGAGATTGGCCCGCGAGGAAGGCATTCTGTCTGGCATTTCTACCGGAGCAATTTTGGCAGCAGCGATTCAAGTGGCTCAGCGCCCAGAAAATGCTGAACGGTTGATTGTGATGGTGCAGCCGAGCTTTGGGGAGCGCTATTTGAGTACTGCCTTATTTAAAGACTTGGAAGCAGAGACTTCTGAATACAGCTAAATGCTACCAAAGCTTGACAATCCCCGGTTTGCCTACGGGGAAATGATTGTATCCCAATCTGAAGTCGCTTATACTTTTTGAAAGTAAATTAATTCCTCTGTAATGGCGATTCTACAGCTAAGCAACGGCAAAGTTTGCGGTAATTCTAGTGAGATTGTTCGTGAACTTGCTCTTTTTAATGTTCAGCTCCAGCACTACAGCTTAGAAGCTCCGCAACACTGGGCCGATTTACTAGCTGAGGATGTTCTACCAGATCTGGAAAAGCGCCAAATCTTGGAGCTCTGCGATCGCCAACTTGAATCGCTGAAGCAAGAAACTAGCTATCTCTGGTCTGACCTGCTAGTGTTTCACCCTGGCTCCTCTCAACTCCACAGCATCAGCACCTACAACCGATACCATACACATAAGGCTCCAGAAGCGCTTTACCTATTGTCAGGAGAGGCAATTTTTAGCTTCATAGAGCTTGATGGTCAACAGGTACAGCTCCTAGTGCAGCCAGGAGACTACGTCCAAATTGCGGCTGGCGTAGAGCACTGGTTTAGTCCTACCGCTTCACTTGAGTTTAAGGCTGTCCGCTACTTTACTACGGTGGATGGTTGGATACCCCAGTACACCGAGTTGGGCGAACTCAAGAAGCTACGCTAATCAGCACTCTAAGCTTGTTTCTAACCTTGCTGAACGAGCCAAGTGAGGCGGTAGCCAGAACGAAGTCTGGATTGCCCGCCAGAATTAAAGATTAAAGTTAGATATAGTACATTGGGTTTTTCTGTTTACGCGCATCTCGTTTTTGGACTAGATTTTGCAGCGTATAACGGCCTAAGACGGCTTGAGCTTGACCGCTCGCCTGCTCCCAGATTTCGCGCACGATGTCTCGCTCTATCGTTGGAGTCTCATTAGATTCTGTTTCTTTGCGATCGCCATCCACTAAAACGACGATCTCCAGCAATGTAACTTGCCAAGCTTCACGAGCGAGGGTGTACCCGCCTCTAGAACCCCGCTGGCTCTGAACGATGCCCCCCCGGCGCAGACTAGTCAGAATTTGCTCGAGGTAGCGATCGGGAATGGCCTGTCTGCCAGTAATTTCTCCGATTGTGAGAGGAGGAGCGCTAGCGGGATGACTGGCTAATTCCAATAGAGCTAGCAGCGCGTACTTGACTCTAGAAGACAGCCCCATTAGGGCGTAATTTTGACTATTCAAGTTCCTACTCGATTACTACGGTTTTCCGATAGGGTATTGCGACTTTATCGAAAATATCATAGAAACTACGACAAATCCATCGACTTACTGTATTTACTTCTCGGAAGGTTGGGCTAGATATGAATATCAAGATGCCAGAAGGCGTTTCAGCCTTATTTTGTATGACTCAGCGCTGACAGTTTCGCCTCACTTAAATCACTGGCTTAATGGTGGGCAGTGCCAAGCATGTCTAGTCAGGCAGTTTTGATCCTTAATGAGGGTGACCAAGATAAAGCAGCCATTTTAGACTCTGCCTCACTCCGCAATACTGCATCTTTATAAAGCTGATGAAATAGTTGCTGCTGAGCATGACTGCCCCCAACAACCCACAATTTGGACAACACAGGCTTAAGATAGGCGATCGCCCCTTCCCAATCATTTCTGGCATGGGCAATCATTCCCTGCGCTGCCGGAAGAGTGATTACGGTCCAAATTCTGCGGGCTGTAGAGTCTAGCGTTTGAGCATAAGCAGTCATACTAGTGAACATTTCTTGAACCAAGTCTGCTTGATTGGCTTTGGCTAAGGCATAAATGTAGTGAAGGTCTTGGAAGGGCAGCGAGTGCTCATGCAGACGCGTCAATAGATGGGGGACTAAATTATCCCATCGTTCTTCAACAGGAACTGACTGGAACTCTAGACGCAGCAGTAAGGCGATCGCTCCAACCTGGTCTTTAGGAGAATCTCGGCGAGCTTTGCCCCAAATATGCTGATCGTAGAGGGACAAAACTTTAGTAGTCTCGCTCAATTGCCCATAGAAGAGCGCAACATGCCACCAATTATGGGTGTAGAGCATAGAATTACAATGCTCCCAGGTATCCGAAAACTTCTCCATCCACTCAATTCCATCCGCCGCTCGCCCTTGTGTTTCCATCACATGAGCAACGGCATGATGCGCCCAAGGATTGTTCCACTTCAGGCGAGTGGCTTCGCGGGCGATCGCTTCTGCTTCCGGCAATTGATGGCATTGCTCCAACCCAAACGCGAGCATTGAAAGCAAATCTGGCTGGTTTGGATGAACTGGCAAAACTTTCTCGGCAATTTTCAGCAACCCAACTTTGTTGCCTCGATAAAAGTAGTGATATTGCCCCTGTTGTACAGAGATTAAATCTTGGGGATAGTGCTCAGCGATCGCTTCATGAACCGCGATCGCTGTATCAATAGCCCCTTTGGCCCAAGCTGCGATCGCCTGAATACAAAGCTGCTCCCGCTCGGTAGCTGACTGACTGTAAGTTTGGGCTGCTTGGAGATAAGGAATGGCTTGTTGTCGTGCGATCGCGCTTTCTTGAGATAAGTAGTGAGCCGCAGCGTACGCATTGGCAATTGCGCAGGTTGGATCGGCACTCAAGGCTTCGAAAATGGCGAGTTCTGCCTCTCGGCCATACTGTAGAGCTTGGTTAATAAAGGCATTAATAGCTGCGATCGCCACGAGCGAATGAGTCGTGACTTCTAATCCTTGAATATCTCGAAGCATTGTTACTCTCTCACACTACAAATCACCACACTGAAGCAGAGTCAGTAGCAAACACTAACTCTGGAAACAAAATCTACGGTAAATCAGTCGGAATATAGTAATTTCTAGATTCAGTATTCCACAACCCTTCAATAAATGGCAAGATTAAACACCGATAAGTTGATAGGATTATCGGTGTTTAGTGATAGATTGACCTCAAGGCTCGCTTGTCCCAAGGACGATGCCAAACGTCTATAGCAATCCCAAATGGGTTGTGAGAGGCAGCCCCTAGGAGCGTGCCTCTCACAACCCGCTAATCTCACACATAATTTAGGACAGCTATAGCGATTAGAGAAATATTTAAGGAATCAGTATGTTGCCTAGTCCCCTGAGAGCGGTTTCTTATTTGGCTCCAAATTTATTTTGGTTTTACCAGGCAGTGATTGCTTATTTAGAGCGAAGTTTAGATATCGAGATCTGCCTAGTGCAAGCTGAGTATGACCCACTCGCTGATCCAGCTTTGCTCCAGGATCAACTCGATATTGCTTTTATCTGTGGTCTCCCCTTTATTCGACATTATCAAGTTGCTCCTGCTCAGTTACAAGCAGTAGTCGCTCCGGTGATGCAAGCTGAACGTTATCAAAACCAGCCTGTCTATTTTGCAGATGTGATTGTAAATGCGGCTAGCGAAGTGAGGGCATTGGAGCAGTTGGCAGGCAAAACCTTTTGTTACAACGATCTTGGTTCTAACAGTGGTTATCATCTACTCTGGCATCGATTATTTCAAAAGCAATATTCACGAGCTTTTTTTAGCCAGACGGCGACATCTGGTTCTCATGAGTGCTCAATTCAATGGGTCGCCAAGAATAAGGTAGATTGTGCAGCGATCGATAGTACCGTTTTAGAGCAAGCAATACGAGATATCCCCGATTTATCTGATCAATTGCGAATTATTGAATCCATCGGCCCTTGCCCCATGCCCCCCATTGCTGTGGCTCAAAGGCTGGGAAAGCCATTCCTTCAAAAACTACAGGCACGTCTTCTCGATCCTAATTTAGACCTGCAATTACACATGCATCAGGCAGGCATTCACCGATTTGCAGTCATGGATTCACAGGCCTATCAACCGATCGCTCCCTCCATTTGCAGCTTCGGCGCCTTAAGATACCGTTGAAGTGCTTGCCTGATGCTGCTTGGTAGCGCCAAAGGATGTAGTTGCGAGCGCGCTCAAAAAATGTGGAAAGGAGTTAGATTGGCTCAGCTATCTATGCGATACTCCTGACCTCCAACTAACTTTTTGAATATGATGCAACTGCAGCCCGATCGTCTCAGCCCCTGCCGCCAAATTCTAAGCTGTTTGTCCTCGGATTTGCCGCTGCACTTGCTTGAGCGGCATTGGAGTTTGTAGATGTTGCGTCACCATTGTCAGGCAGGCAGCGGCGCTGTTGAGGCTAAAGACATAGGGATAGCCCGACGCTGGGTGCGACAGTTGTGGATCGAGCGGTTGATAGCGCCAGCGCAGGTCTGCCCACACCTCATGCAGCAGTGGAGAGCCAGCTTCTCGTCAGAGATCAGACTGCCAAAATACGACGACCACTTCTTTACTAACGGCTCTCGCTTTCCACTGCCCAGCCAGTTCTAGCGCATCGCCAAACCAGTCTCCTGGCTTCAGTAAAACTGATTTTCCCGTTTCCAAGGCTGAGGTTCCTTTCCTTTGCACCAACCGCACCTTTCCAGCGAGCAGCAGTTGGCTACCCGGTGTTTGACTCGACCAAAGCACTTCTTCGGTTGTATGACGGCTGATCTGGGCGTGCTCTCGAAAGTATAATTTCTGTTCATCTTCAAGCAGGTTCAACGGGAGTTCATCCCAGGGCAGATTCAGCGTGTAAATGTCGCTTTGGGCAACCATGTCAGTTCACCTGGAATTCAATAGTCTTGTGCTTAAGTAGGGCAATCGCCTGCTATTGAACGCTGAGCAAGATAATTCGATCGAGGGCAGTACGATAGCGTTCTGAATTGCCAATCTGTTGATAAAACTTGGCGGCTTGTTTGAAGTCTGAGATGGCAGACTTGGTGTTACCGAGTTTGACTTGAAGCTCACCGCGATCGTAGAACGCCGCTCCAATATTGCCCCAACCCTGATTAAGTGTGATCGCTTCAGTGAGATCTTCAAGGGCCTGCTGCTGCTTGAGGATGGCATAAACCCTGGCTCGGTTACTGTACGCCAGTGAGGACGGCTGAAGCTGAATGGAGCGGGTGTAGTCACTTTTCGCGCCCTGGTAATCTCCTAGAGAGCTTCTAGCGGCACCTCGATTTGAGTAGAGAAGCGCATTGTTGGGATATCGGCGAATCCCCTCGTTCAAGATCGTCAACATTTTCTGATAGTTGCCTTGTCTGAACTGAAGATTTCTTGCCAGAGTGTAGTGCCCAATTTGTTGACGTTGTTGAGCCACAAGTCCTCGCCGTCCTGGCAGATTGTTGATGGCAGCAGCGGGGATGGCAAAGTTGAGATTGGTGCCCGGATTGCCGCCTCAAACAATTCCAATGACTTGACCATCCTCATTCAACAGAGGTCCACCAGAACTTCCAAAGCTCGCAGTTGCGGTAAATTGAATCAGGCCACTGCCGTCGATACGGCTGACAATGCCATCGCTGAGGCTTCTCTCTAAACCCTTGGGATCGCCGATCGCATAAGCTTTTTGGCCAATTTTGGGAGA
>NZ_JACJOD010000065.1 GCF_014695385.1 Trichocoleus sp. FACHB-46
ACCTTGAAACGCTTCAATCGCTTTTTGCCGCAGGTCGTAACTGTAAGGGGCAGGCATAGTTCTATCCCAACACTTCTCTCCTTCAGAATAACGTCCTAACACAGCTATGTAAGGCTATATCAATACACCCCTCAATCCACTGGGCAAAGTTTTCACTCGTACAGAACTGACGCTGATTGCAGAACTTTGTCAGAAATGGGATGTGTTAGCCTTCACCGACGAAATCTATGAACATATCCTTTACGACGGTGTCAAGCATGTTGCACTGGCAACTCTTCCGGGAATGGAAGATCGCACCGTCACGATTAACGGGCTGTCTAAAACCTACAGTGTCACGGGATGGCGAGTCGGTTATATTCTGGCAAGCCCAGAACTAACGGGAGCCATTCGCAAAGTTCATGATTTTCTCACCGTTGGTGCGCCTGCGCCTTTGCAACGGGCAGGAGTGGCAGCAATGCAACTACCACCGCAGTACTACGAGGATTTGGCATCGCTCTATGCGCAGAAACGAGAGCTGATTTTGCAAACCCTGGATGATATAGGAATTCCTTACTTTACACCTCAGGGAGCCTATTATGTTTGGGCAGATATTTCTCGCTTTGGCTACCCATCGGATGTTGAATTCACTCACCACCTGATTAAAGAAATTGGGGTTGCGGTGGTTCCCGGTTCCAGTTTCTTTAGCGACCCCAAAAGTGGTCATTCATATATTCGGTTTTGTTTTAGTAAGTAAATTTAGCAAACTGTAGGGGCGGGTTTAACAAACCAATCTGCACCTTGCAATGGATTTGACGGCAAAACTCGCCCCTACCAAATATCGAACTTATTTAATTCCCATTCCTAAAGCAACAATAAGGAGACGACCGATGAGCCTGGTTAGTCCGGTTTTTGATCATGCTATTCTTGCCGATCTGCCCAGTGTGACAGCATCCCTGAACTACCTGTTACCCATGACAGATAAGCCAGTCAACTACACGTATGAGCCACCCGCAGGTATTCCTCGGCAGAGCGGGGTATCAGCGGCATACGAAGTACCAATTTATGATGCGCGATCGCTCATCGCTAATCTATCTCTCGATCGTCAGGGATTTGCATTGGTTGAACAGCACAGTGCGGCGCAAGATTTTTATGATGATGATGTAGTGCGTCGCATTTACTACCCGGAAGCCGAGCAATTGCTCAAACAAGTTACGGGAGCAACGAGAGTTGTGGTGTTTGATCATGTGGTCCGCAATGCTCAGAGATCACAGTCAGGAACAAATGACATTAAAGAACCTGTTCGACGGGTTCACAATGACTTTACTGCCAATTCAGCCTATACCCGTGGCCGATTGGTGTTAAGCGAGATGGGTGAGCAAGACCCGGATGCTCTACTCAAGCAGCGGTTTAGCATTATCAACCTATGGCGGGCGATCGCCAATCCCATTCAAGAATCGCCTCTGGCTGTGTGTGATGCCCGCAGTATTACTTCTACGGATCTGGTAGCGAGTGATCTGGTCTATCGCGATCGGGTCGGTGAAACCTATTCTGTCACCTACAATCCATCTCACCAGTGGTTCTATTTTCCCCAGATGCATCGAGATGAGGTTTTACTGATCAAATGCTTTGATGCCGATGAAAGTGGTCGAGCGCGGTTTGCTGCTCACACCTCTTTTGAAGATCCGACCAGTCCCGTGAATGCACCACCTCGTGAAAGCATTGAACTACGGACGTTGGTTTTCTATCCGGATTAGGTCGCAATTATCCACTCACGACCGGGGAATCAATTTCGCGTTTCATCCAGCGGCGCACCTGCGTCACTTGCGAAGAAAACCACATCGACCCCAGGATGCAGGTGCCGCCGCATACCATCAGGGCAGTGGGCGCACCCAGCAATTGAGCCAGACTGCCCGCGAGTAAATTACCAAAAGGTATCATTCCCACCATTGCCAAGGCATAAAAACTCATGACGCGACCCTGTTTATCATCTGCGACCAGCGTTTGAATAATCGTATTGCTACTGGTAATTTGCAGAATGCTAAAGCCTCCTACAAACACCAGAATTGGCAGAGATAGCCAGAGTTGTTTAGATAGGGAGAACAAAATCAGACTCACCCCGATCGCCGCTTGTGCGATCATAATCAATCGTTCTAACCCCAAAATACCGCGACGCATACTGAGGTAGATACAGGCAAACAATGAGCCGATCGGAGCTGCTGTACCCAGTGTTGCCATTGTGGAGGCATTTCCATGCAGAACATCAGCCGCAAAAACGGGTAATAGGGCAATATAGGAGATACCAAATACCCCTTGTAATGCCAGTAGCAACAAAATAGCGCGAATAGGTTGTATCTGATTGACATACTGGAATCCTTCACGCAATCTCTGCCAGGTATTGTTAAACTGAAGTTCTACGGATGACAGCTTCGGCTGTATTTGCATAGCTTTCAGGGTGACGATCGCAGCCACGTAACTGAGACTGTCGTACAGAAAACAATATTTCACTCCAACTGTTGCAATCAGGAGTCCGCCAATAGCAGGACCTAACACGAGTGATGAACTCAACATCACCGAATTGAGGGCGATCGCATTTCCCCAATCGTTACGATCGTCCACCGTTTCCGTGACGATCGTGTGTCGCACAGGCATATCCAGCCCCTTCAACATTCCATTCAATATACTCAAGATCAACAGTGAGCCAAAGCTGATCTGATTCAAAAACGTTAGGATTGTTAGGGTAATGGAAACACTGATGCCTAATACTTGCACCAACATTAGCAAATCTCGCCGACTCCAGCGATCCGCTAAGACACCAGAAAATGGAATTAATAATAGGGTAGGCAGGAATTGCAGGAATCCGGCTAGACCCAGCAACCAGGCAGATTTGGTCAGGTCATAGACTAACCAAGGAATGGTTAACTGTTGAGTCATGAATGTCCCTGACATGGACAACAGTTGTCCGCCGAAGGGAAGGCGGAAGTTACGCCATTTGAATGCAGGTAAGCGTCGATAGATGGTTTTGCTCACGCGATCGCTCAGTTGCTCGTACCAATACTGCATTGAGGATTCTATTGTTGTTTAACGAACTATTCGATGTCTAACATTGTTCAGATAATGACTACTCATCTGGAGGAGTAGCCAGAAATCCAACTTTGCGATCGCGCCTGACTTGCTCATAAAAAACTATCTTTTCTGCGCGATCGCCATCATATGAGAAGTCACTCCTAAAGTAGACGGTTCTGCTTCCAGCCAACGAATCGCTTGTAGCAGTCGTTCTCGTCGCCCTGTATCTGACCAATGCTCCTCAAAGTTGGGCAATACTGCACCGAGTCCTTGAATGGCTAATAATTTTTCATTTGAGAAGCCTGCCTCCGCTATTTCCTCCCGCAGTTCTTCAGGATGATGGAAAAAAGCGGTTGTAAAATAAGCGGGGTGATTGTCAGGGTTGCGATGCTGTCCATCGCTCAAATCCTGCTGCACTATTTTCACAAACGTCGGATCATCAAAATGACCTCTACGCAGTCCACCTAAAACTGAAGCAAACCGAGAAACGCCAACTGCAAAAATGAGACCATCTAGTTTCAAGATTCGGTAGGCTTCTCGTAAAGCGGTGACGCGATCGCGGCGATCGATCAAGTGATACAGTGGACCCATTAACAGCACAACATCCACACTGAAATCAGCACGATCTAACTGTCGCGAATCTCCTAAACTCACACTGGCAAGGGGGCGATCGAGTTGCGCTTGAGATGCAGCACGGGCTTGCTCTACATGCAGAGGAACGGCATCAACCAAATGCACCTCATACCCTTGCTGTGCCAACCAGCAAGCATAGATCCCCGAACCACCACCAACATCAAAAATTACTGCGGGCGGGTCAGGTAGATAACGTGTGAGTAATTCTTGAGTTCGGATAAGTTCCAGTGGTCCTAACTTTTGCGATTGCAACAATCGCTGTGCTTCTTGCCCTTGTTCGTAGTAAGCAAACGCTTCATTACTCAGCGATTCTGCTGGTTTCAATGGGTTAGACATACGCCCTCTCAACGTTATCTATGTCTCATACGGGCGCGGCAGTTGATGTAGTTTGTGAGCTGTATCTAACTCGCTATTGTTTTTTCTGCCGTGTCCCCAGCCCAATGTGCGACGATACTCACCCATGATATTGCGATCGATCAACTCATCTTCATCCACGACCACAGTCGTATGAGATTCAGGTGCCACATAAAGCGCATCCGCAGGACAGTAAGCCTCACAGATGAAACAGGTTTGACAGTCTTCTTTGCGGGCGATCGTGGGCGGCTGATTGGGAACCGCATCAAAGACATTGGTAGGACACACTTGCACGCAGATATTAGACATCCTGCATGAATGGGAAAGGGTGTGCCAGTGGGCGGTCGTAGGGAAGAAAAGGACGCTAAATTTTGAATAAGTATGAGTTCCAAAAGCAGCGATGCAGTACCAGGAGTTAGAGCATTTATCCAATCGAGAGTTCAAGCGCTGGTGCGGGGTGAGCCGTGGCGCTTTCCATGAGATGGTCGAGGTGGTACGTCCCTCCCTAGATCGCCAAGGTCGCCGAGGGGGACAAGCGAAGCTGAGTGTCGAAGACCAGGTACTAGTGGCCTTGGCGTACTGGCGAGAGTATCGCAGCCAATTTCACATCGCGGTGAGTTGGGGATTGCATGAAACCACCGTCGGACGCATTGTGAAAAAAGTGGAAGATTTGCTGATCAAGAGTGGCAAGTTTCG
>NZ_JACJOD010000066.1 GCF_014695385.1 Trichocoleus sp. FACHB-46
AGTTGGTGCAACGGCGTTGGGTAAATTAAGCCTAGATCCAACCAGTTCCAACGATTTTCAAACCTTATGGCAACCTTGATTCCCGCTTTGAATAGCTGCTTATCTCGGATGACCGCTGGGGGAAAACGGTTAGCTGCCAGATTGGAGACAAAGCTGGAGGATGATTACTTGCTTTGGTATGACGTGCCAATTGGCCCGAAGCAGTTACACCCAGATTTTATTGTTCTGCACCCCATTTCTTCTCTATCTAGATTTCGAAATTGAAGCCCTTTTCTTTAAGCTTCTCGTACTTCTTCTCATTGAAGCTGTATAGCTTCGCAGGTCTGTGATGGACTTCTCCTTGAACTTCATTTAAGTCAACTAAAAGATCCATACTACGGAACTTTCTCAGAAAATTCCTTTTATCTAGTTTTTGTCCAAGTATACTTTCGTAAAGTTTCTGCAACTGAGAAAAAGTAAATTTTTTAGGTAAAAGTTCAAAGCCAATAGGCTGATACCGCACCTTATTTCTAAGCCTTTCAATTGCTTTATCTACGATTTCTTGATGATCAAAAGCTAGATCAGGTAAATCAGTAGTAGAAAACCATTGAGCTTCGCTCGCATCAGTAGCAGCTCTAAGTGAATGCTCACTTAAATTGACTAAAGCGTAGTAAGCAACTGAGGCTACCCACTCACGTGGATCTCTATTTTTTGATCCAAAAGTATAAAGCTGTTCTAAGAATATGTTTTCGACCCCTGCCTCTTCATGCAGTTCCCTTCGAGCAGCATCTTCCAGGGACTCATCTTTATCCATGCGCATGAAGCCACCAGGAAGTGCCCATTTATCTTTAAATGGAGAATTTCTTCGTTGTATCAAAAGTATCTTTAAAGTCTCTTTATCATCTAGCCCGAATACCACACAGTCTACAGATAAGGCTGGTCGAGGATATTTGTAAGAGTAAAGCATTACACGCAGTGGTGGGATGAATATATTGACACAAAGGATATTTGTGTTATATTGACACAAAGTCTTAGTGTCATATTTACATTATCCCACATACAGTGACGAAGAGACGCAGTCTCTTTGAACGAATAACCTAAATCAACATAGAGAATTAAGATGAATAACATTCACCAGTGGAACGAGATTTCTAACAGTTTTAAGCAGGGCTTGATCTTAGGAAACGGAGCAAGTATTGCAGTTCATGGACAATTTAATTACAAAAATCTTTTTCAAAATGCTATTGAGAGAGGCTTCATCAGCGAAGATATAGAAAAAATCTTCAGTCATTTAGAAACTGAAGATTTTGAACTAGTTTTAAAGCTTTTATGGCACACATATAGTATTAACCAGGCATTAGATATTCAAGATGGACGAACCAACCTTGCATATCAGTTAGTTAGAGATGCTTTAATAAAGGCAGTACGAGAAATTCATATTAACTATGATGATGTCAAAGAAAATGACCTACCAAATATTGCAAGTTTTTTAAGGGGCTTTAAAACAATAGTTTCGCTAAACTATGATTTGTTAGTTTATTGGGCAATGATGTATAACAATGACCAGATTGGACAAGAAAAAATATTCAAAGATTGCTTTCTAGATAGTAAATTCCGAGATGACTGGCAGTTTTTTAGAAAACCTCATCGCCGAGAAGATCCAGTTCTTGTTTTTTACCCGCATGGTAATCTCAGTCTAGTAACCAACATCTTTGGGGAGGAAATAAAAGTTAAATCTAATAAACGTCAACTGCTTGAGACAATTATATCTAAGTGGGAAAGAGGCTCTCACACTCCTCTTTTCGTCAGTGAGGGAAATTCTGAACAAAAGGCTAGTGCTATTCAGCGTAGCCCCTATCTAAGAACGGTTTATCAAGAGGTTTTAAGAAATCTTGGCTCTAACATAGCGATATATGGATGGTCTATGAATGATCAAGATCAACATATTCTTAAAGCTATAAGTCAAGGAAGGAATAAAGTCAAAGCCTTAGCTATTTCTGTACGTACAAATTCAGGAAGTATTGAAGAAAAATGTAACGAAATCACTAAAAAAGTAAAAACATTCTTAATTGATCCGGAGCTAGAAATTATCTTTTTCGATTCGGCTAGTGAGGGATGCTGGGTTAATTCTCCCTGTGCTATGGCAGCATAGCTGTGCGACATATTAACTACTACACATTTCACCCCGGCCAACGACCGGGCGAGCCAGCTTTTTACGCAATTATAATCCTGGTTTTAGTAACGTAGTTCCAATAGTTTGACCCTTGTACATCGTAAAATTGTAATTTTACGATATAAATTCCCATGAAGGTCAACCGCCACGGCAAAGCTAAACTCCTCACTCCCAGTGAAGTCACCCAACTATTTGAAGTGCGTCTGACCAATCCAAGGGACAGAGCTTTGTTTGGCGTCTGTTTCTACACAGGTTGCCGCATTGCCGAAGCCTGCTCCCTTAGAACTGAGGACATCTACGGACCTGGGGGTGTGCGATCGCGACTGACACTCAGGAAGGGCAATACCAAAGGAAAGCGATCTACCCGCTCCATTCCAGTGAGGGCAGAACTTGCCGCATTGTTAGCAGCCCATCAATCAAGCGCCGGAAAAATCTATGTCTTCCCCGGTCGTTGGGGCCGGGGGCACATTCACCCAGACTCAACAGCGGCAATTCTGAGGGGAGCATTCGAGGCATTAGGAATTGAAGGGGCTAGTACCCACAGTTTCAGAAGAACTGCTTTAACTAGGATGTCGAACTTGGGTACACCTTTACGGGTAATTCAAGAGATCTCCGGGCACGAAAGTTTGGCTGCACTGCAAGAGTACCTGGAGGTTTCGGATGAGCAGTTGGAACAGGCGATCGCTCAGTTGTGAGAGCAGAAAACAAAGGGTGCCAACAGCCTTTTTGCAGTTTTATGCTGAATTTGTAGGCCGTACTATTCACGATGCTATTCAATTCAAGGCGTGATATTCCTTGCTTATAAATGGCACTTTTGTGGGTGTCAGTAACCGTGGTATTTGAAGCAGGTACATTATGAATTCAGAAATGGATGATGACGAAATCCGAGTTCTAGGAAAGACAGGCCAAACGGTTGTGTATGTTTTTCCGAGCGGAGGAGCTGAAGCGTTGAGAGGTGAACTGCCATCCGAATCCGAGTCTTCCCAGAATTTACTCACTGAACGACTTATAGAAGCAGGATTAATCTCAGCTAGCCAAAGAGATATTGCCTTGCGTGACCAGCAGATTACAGGTATGCAGTTGAGCGAAGTCTTGATCGCACGAGGCTGGATTACTGAAGAAAAGCTACAAGCATTTTTGTAGAGAATACCTTGCCTAAGTACCACTTATTCCCGCATAATAATCACTTCTTATAAAGGTATTAAAGGTTAAAGCCTTAATGCTTTTACTGCGTTATTGTAAGTAGTTGTTGAAGCTTCTCCGGTTATAGCTGCTCTCATATGCTTAAGCTTTATTGACAAAATACATAAACGTCTAATACTTTTATAGAAATAAAGAATTAAACCATTAACCTATATGCTTAAAATTGCCGTATTCAACTTCAAAGGCGGCACTGGCAAATCCACTACGGCTCTAAACCTGGGAGCATTCCTCGCCAAGTCTAAGTTCAATACCCTAGCGATCGACTTGGATGGACAGCGCACCTTGAGCTTTGGTTTGGGATTGGATGGACAAGAGCCGACTGCTCTAGATTGGCTAACTAGTGATGAGGCGATCGCACCCCTAACAACCTCAGTTAAGAATCTTTCGCTCATCCCCGGTGACATTGGGATGTTTAGGCTGACTGCCGAAGCTGACCTGTTCACCTCATCCCTTAATGGTCTAATGCCTTTAGGGTATGGTGTGATATTAATGGACTGTCCACCCAGTTTGAGCGTGGCATCAGTCCAAGCAATCCTCAGCAGCGATCGAGTGTTGGTTCCGACCCTCTGTGAGCCTGCTGCACTCAAGGGATTATCTGAGGCGATCGCCCTCATCCGTGGTGAGAACCCAGATATTCCAATTGAGGTGCTGAGGACTCGCTACAAACCTAGGCTGGTGCTGACGAGAGAAGCTGATGACTTACTGATCGAGTCTGCCGCTGACCTAGGCTATCGATTACTCCACACCACGATTCCAGAAAACATCCAGGTTGCCGAGTCGATTGCCCAACAACAACCAGTGGCAGATTACGCCTCTAGTTCGAGTGGGGCACTGGCTTATCGATCGCTGACTAAGGAATGCACAAAGCTATGGGGGCTTAAGTAATGAGTAATAAAAGAATGGGTGGACTGGGAAAGCTGAGCGACTTTGGTAAAACAGCTAAGACTCAATCTCAACCAGAGCCAGTGGTAGCTGAGGAGCCAAAGATTGAAGAAGTAACTGCTCCCCCTCCTGATTCAACGTCACACCCTGCACCTCAGAAACAAGGTGACGACAAGGGGAAGCTCGTCCCTATCAACATCAAGATTACTCGCCGTCAGCATGAGTGGCTCAATGACACTGCCCGAACTGTGCGGGAAAACAACTCTGAGCCTGTGCCTCCAAATGAGCGGGTATTCCCCCAGCACTTGATTGGAGCAGCGATCGACTTACTCCAAGCTAGCAGTGTGGAGTGGAGCCAAGTCAAGAATGTTGAGGAACTACGAAAGATATTAAACCTTTAGAGGTTTAGAGGTTTAGAAGCTTAGAGTATAAGGCTACTAACTCCTTAAACTATTTGATACTCAACTATTACCTTAATGAAGTGGCGATAAAGGCAAAGTTAAATCCAGGCTTGAGTTCTTGAGATTTGCTAGCTTGGTGCTACTTCACAGAGACTTTCAATAGCACACTATTCCTTGATGGAGACTCACTCATGCGACTCTCAAAGACGCTCATCCTCGGTGTGGCGACCAGCTTCCTGGTGGTCATGGGCGGCACGGGGATGGCGCGGGAATGTGCCGAGAGCTACAATCGCATCCCGATGTATGCGTATCAGAACTTCCTAGTCAACTGGGACGAGCAGGCCGAGCCGCGATTCTACGCGATGATCCGGACGCCCCAAGAGTACGACCAGGTGTTCCATCCCGCACCGATCGCCGGTGATCCCCGCCCGTTCCATCCGGAGGCGAGTCTGTACGAGAAGAGCCAAATCCTCATGGTGGCGCACGTGTTCGCTGCATCTCCCGATCCGTCGAAGGCGGACCGAATTTTCGAAGTTGAGCGGGTGACGACCAAAGCGGGGGAGTTGACGCTGCGTTATCGACTGAAGCGCCCGAAGTCCGACGTTGACGCTGCGCAGTTCAAGTTCTTCCTGGCCATCCAAGTGCCGAGAGCGAATTATCGGAAAGTGACGATCTTCGAGGATGGGAAGCTTGTTGGACAGCTCAAGCCGTCCGAGGGGCTATGGACTGTCCCGAAGCCAGCCCCGGAGTGAGGTGGGGTTAGCAACGGGGGTGGGTAATAAACAGACCAGAGTTTACCAGTCCGCTTGGTGCACGCAAGGGTTAGCTGACGATCATAGTGAGGTCAGCGGCTCTCTCGTCTTACCAAATCTACGGCACCAATAATTCCCTCCTTTCAGAAGCAGCCCCTTTTAGACATGCCCGTAAACAAACTCATCCGCTTTAGGAAGAATTGAGACGTTGATTTAGAAACGAATTTATTTACAGATATTGAGTAGTGGAAGCTGCATTTTGGTTTGGGCAAGGGAAGAGTAAATAAAACGACCGAATATTTGACAGGTTGATGTGAGGTAAAGGATTTGCAGTCCTTTCATGGAAATAGTAAAGCGCCCTCTAGCTATAGGTTGTAGAGAGCGCTTTACTTTTCTTTCCTAAACTTTGCCTAAATATCACTAGAGATCCCCTACACTTTGGGTTTCTGACCCCTACAACCCCAAGGCAGGCTTTAGCTTAAAGTCCTGGTATATCAGGGATTTCAATCATTCTCAGTAGCTGGGATATCAACAGTATCTCAATCGCTTAAGCGCAGCGATCGCTCTAATTGAATAGGCGGTCTAACAACCTTTGTGCCTCAACCGATCATATCTAGACATTCCGGTACAGCGGCTTGTTAGACCGCTCTTTGCTCAATAGAACTATAGTCTCTTGCCTGGTAGTCGCTCAGCTAAAATACGGCTTACTACCTCTTTATGTTTTGCAGGAATAGGCAGGCTTGTAAAGCCTGGCGATAGAGGAAAGCGTGGCTTGAATCGAACCGTCAACACATTTAATTTATCTGTTTCCCAAGCATACGAATTTATTCTTTGCCATCTGATGAGTGAATACATGAAACAAATACCGTTCTCTCTAAACTCAAGTTTATTTAAGCCTAGAGCCATAGAGAAACTAGCGAACGACCACCAAAAGATGAGTTTAGATATTTCTAGTTCCAGGGTAGTATATTCCGGAATTCCATTTAGAGCTGGCGTAAAAAATAACCATGTCTGAATAACTGCAAGTACAACTTGAATCAAGCCAATCCAGAATATAATTTTGCTCTTTAGAGTTCTTCCCACATCTGCTAATAAAGAACCAACTTCTTGCTTTCTAAAAAACCAGCTAATCCATCTTGTACTAATCGCAACAGCAGATAGGATGTAGAAGCTTATCCAACCATAGCGGCCTAATAGTTGAATTACAAAGAAAAGGGCAAATCCAGATAGAAGCCCAAATAAGATCCAAGCAGTTGCATAGCGAAAATTTCTACGGGCAGCTTTGCGTCCTACTATTCGTTCTGCTGCTATGTAGTTAAACAAAACTGAGCCAGCTATCAGAACTACAAAAAAGATTAAGAAATCCAAAAACCACCCCATAACATTTTCCTCAACTCAATAAGTTTTGGCATAATCACCTGAAATAGGGGGAGTTATGTCGAAACTTGCTGTATATTCCCCCCAAAAAAAGTCCCTTTCCATCAGCCTATCATTTCCAAACTTGTCGTTGGCTCATATCCAAGGCAGTATCAACTATGAGCTCTTTTAAACTGTAGTGTCTGGATTGAAAGAGCGATCGCAGTGTAGCTCCCTATTACCCCAAGGCAGGAATTTATTGTTTGAAACTACCCGATAGCAAGAGTTTTCAGTATCTCAATAGCTGAGATATCAACAGTATCTCAATCATGAGAGTAAGGGCGATCACAGAGTTAGCCTTCGCCGCTACCCTGCTAGTACAAAGTGGACTGGATTGTGGTTCCACCACTCAAAAGATGTACTTTTTTGACAACCTACCGTTCTATTTCTTCACAAATGGTTGCATGCCTCATAAACGTATAAATAAAGCCTCATCGTGAGTGTAAATTGCTAATAACCGATATCAGAAAAGACGATATTGAAATCAACAGAGAGGTCATTGCTATTGAGGTTGTTCGCCAGTATTTTCGCTCCTCATGACGCAACGTTGCTAATACACTCGTCATGTAAGGGAAATTGATGCAGCTAGTTTCCTGTTGTTCTCCAACGCCTATCGAGCGTAAAAAAAAGTTGACGGAGAGATTGTCATCTTTCTTATAACCAAACTTTTTCTCAAAGTGATAATACAAACGATTGAATACAATATCCGTTTCAGTTTGAAGTTTTTTTGCCATTAAAGGAACATCAATTGGAACGAATGCTTTCTTCAACCTACTGGGTGATTCTTGTTTAAAGCTAATGTATTTGTCGAAATACATTTTATAGATCATATTCAAGACCTCGAGGTCTGTAGGCAACTTCTGCATAAGTAAAGGGTTTCGACAGCCAAGCTTATTCCTACTACAGCTTCAAACCTCTGAGTTACGGTCAAACTCGCCTCGTTTCCAAATCTTCAGTCGATACAGAAGAGATTTCATCCAACCGATTTAGGTAGTCTTTCACAGTGTTGTAAGCCAAACACTCCTACAACGATGTGGGCCACCAATTCATTTTCGGTATCTAGCAGCGGCTCAGTGTAGCTCTTGAATCTAAAGCCTAGGTTGCTGAGCTGTTGTAGATAGGCGATCGTCTTACGGATGCCTTCGCGACTGAAGCGATCGAGCGATCAAAACACTAATACATCAAACTTTTGCTTCGCTGCATCCTCAAGCATGCGGCTGAAGTCACCACGCTCACGCTTACCCTTGCGAACCGATTCGTGATCAATGTAGATGTCGACAATCTGCCAACCTTGGCGATCGCAAAATTCTTTTAGTTGTAAAAGTTGGTTGTCAGTATCTTGTCCTTTATCTACAGTTGAAATGCGAAGGTATAGAGCACAAATGGTTTACTTCATGCAGCAAGGCTATCAAAAAAGGACCCTTTTTTGATAGGGCTTTTAGTTAAAACTCCCACCCTGATTTAAGGCCGTTTCAGCCTCGTCAATTTATATCCCTTTTTTGATAGTCCTTGATTGCTCAGTACGTAATCAATGATCGCGATCGCCAGGACAATGCAGGATTTGATGCTCTCGATAAGCAATCAAAATAATCGAGATAGCCATCTATGTAATCCTTCTCTGCAACCAAGCCTTTAGGATGTGGAGTCGTTACTTGTTCTCACCGCTCATCATTGGCTTTTTCTGGTTCAATATATTCGTACAAATATGGTCATAACTTCAGAAAATGAATTCTCGTTTTGATGAGACTGATTGACGCCTGAAAGAGGAAATTGTCTGTCATGGTTCCAGACCTTTAAAGTGTAGTAATCCTCTGGATAGACCCGGGAGAATCTACACTCCTCTTTTCTGCGGTCGCAGTTAGGAAGGCTTACTGAAGTTCTGCTTAACGCTGCTCGTAAGCAAGGCCAATGGTTAACCTTTCAAAAGCTTCTTAAGGGCGAAGTGGGCTGGATGGCGCTACTTGGTTAACCATTGACTGACTCTGCGGTTGGCTTGTGGATGGGGCGCAGGGGCGACCTGTAGCATCAACAAAATAGCAATTCTGGGCTCCGAAACTGGTTGAAGCCAGCTCCACCCTTGGAGCGTTTTGATTACATAGTTTGCCTAGGTCAAATGTTTGCCCATTTTCCGCTTGGAAATAACAAAGAGGTACATCTGTGTTGGGATTGACGACAGCAGGGTAAGATGCCTCACCCACAGGCAATTGGCTGAAAGCCACCTCTGGCAAGAAAGCAGTTAGGGCTGCAGAGACTAAGGCGGTCAAGCGTAAAGATCTCAGCATTATATTTGACCTCGTATTTTGCTAAACGTGTCTTTGAAGTGTGTTTTTCAAGTTGTCACTAACCCAATTTGCATCACAGCTCGCACTGTGATCACTGCTCCTAATAAGGCAATTCCTAAAGCTCCTAGGGCAGGCAGGACTTTGGCTAATTGTGTCTGGACGGGCAATCCCTCAAACAGGCGCTTGGTGCAAACCAGAAGTAATCCCAAGCCAGTCAGCACTCCTGCCAATCCCAAACTAAAGGCCAAAACTAACACGATGCCAAAGCCAACACGACCTAAGGCGATTGCACTCAGCAACAACACTAAGGCAGAAGGGCAAGGTAACAAACCGCCAGAGATGCCTAAGGCTAGCAAGTTCCGCCAAGTAACCGGGGTGCCATCCGCTCCAAGGGGTAAATGCGAGTGAGTATGACCTCCATGACTGTGGCTATGAGTATCTAAGTGAGCCTCGTGCTCGTGTTCATGAGGATGAGGGTGTTCATGAGCGTGACCATGAGAATGAGGGTGATGCTCATGAGCGTGACCATGCAAATGGTGAGTAGGTTTCTGGCTTCTGCGCGATGACCAACGACTGAACCACTGGTTGCCGTGCATGCGACTGAAGAACAAGTTGAGGCCTAGGCCGACCACAATCAGCCCAGAAATTGCACTCAGCCAAGGATAAAGCTGTTCTGGCAAAATAAACTGAGAAGCAAACAGGGCGACTAACCCTAGGGCGAAGATACCAGTTGTATGGGCGATGGTAGTAGTCAGCCCCAAAAACAAAGCGTGCTGGACCGTGGCACGTGACCCGACTAGGTAAGCGCCAACAATGGTTTTGCCATGTCCCGGTGTCAGAGCGTGCATGGCTCCCCACAGAAAAGCCCCGGCGATCGCGATCGGCACACTTGCCGCTAGCTGCCAAGGCGACCCTTGGATTAACGCCGATTCCCGATTTTCAGGACTAAAGATGGCATTCTGCACTTGTCCTTGATGAAAAATGGTCGCTAGACAACGGGCTGTCGGCACTCCTGGTAAAAACAAATCGTAGTAAATTTTCAGCCCTTGAATCGGACGGAGCCAAGTGTAAGTCAGGAGTAAGGTGCTATGAGTCCCTGCTGTCGCTTGCAGATTAGATGGCAGCGTAGTCGTGTCGGCGGGTTGAACCGTTAAAGTACTGGTTTGGCGCTGGGAATCACTCAGCCGGATGCGATCGCTTAAAAAACGCTGAATCTCACTTTGGTGTTTGGTGACTTCCGGTGGGGAAAGCTGGTTATCCTGGTTATCATCGGCTGAGGCCAGTAGACCTGTAGGAAAGGTAAGTGTGATTTGAGCTTGAGTTTCAGCTACCCTAATCTCTGCCACCGCCAAGTCTGCCCAATGCGATTGACTCGGCGTCGCAGTTGCGGCCCAAAGCAAGAGAGACCCCAAAAGGGAAAACAGACTGAGCCTGAGCAGGCGATACCACTTTCTATTCACAACATTCATAACCCTGTCAATCCTGCTTCTGATCAAGAATTCAGCTCAACCCTAAAAGTCCTACCCCTAAACCCAAAGCCCGCTGAGCTTGCTGATCAAAGGTAGGATCTGCTTCTTGGGCTAACTGGAAAAAATGTTGAGCCTCCGCTGGGTTGCCTAAGGTTTGTTCAATCACACCCGCTCGGTGGAACAAAGCTGCATCTCGAATCCCTGGTTGCAGTGCTGCCTGCATTGCTTGCCGTGCTTCTGGCCAACGTCCTGCGCTAGATAAGGCCCAAGCAAAGGTATCTAGAGTTTCAGCATCCCGCCGCGCCCGCACCTCTTGCTGCATCAAGGTCAATGCCTCCGCCTTATCCTCTGGTCTGCCTCGCTCTAGCAACAAGTGCGCCAGTTCGCGACGATGACCAAACCCGGTCAGATCTTCCCGTAACCGCGCCTCTGCTCGATCTCGCCAAGATTGGGCCGCAGCCGTATCTCCTAACAGTTCCTTGACGCGGGCCATGCCACGCATCACCACATGATCATGAACGGTTGGGGATTTTTGAGAAGTTAAAGCAAACTGAGAATAATAACGCTCTGCTGCCCGATAATTTCCCTGCCGTACCTCTAGTTCAGCTAGATTCAGTAGAGCTGGGGGATACTGGGGCAAAATCCGCAACGTTTCTCTGTAAAGTGCCTGTGCTTGCGGAAGTTGGCCTCGCTTGAAGTACAACCGCCCTAAGAGGGTACGTGCCCAGACAGAACTCCCGGTTTCCTCGGGTTCTTCTACGGCGATCGCCTGTTGTAAATCTTGAATTGCTGCTTGATTTTGGCCTTGAGCCACCTTCACTAAAGCCCGTTGCGTTAAGGCTCCTAGAGAAGGAGTCTGCTTCACAAGTTGCTCTGCCGCTGTGTTAGCCGCTGCAATATCACCTAGCGCTAAGTGGGCCGTGGTCCCAATAGAGAGTGCATCTGGGCTACCTGGGGCTTGCTTCAACAGGCGCAAAGCTTCAGCAAAATCATGTCTTGCAGTTGCCACTCGGGCCAGGACCAAAACTGCTTCAGAGTTAGAGAAGGATAAGTTAGCCAACGACTGTTGCGCCGTTTGCTCTGCCAGTAAATACCAACTGCTTTCCCCTGTGGCGCGCGCCATTTTTATGTAAGTTCTAGCCAAAGCTGCCCGATTCAGCCCTCCTTTTGGGTCTGAGAGAATCCGCGTTTGATAGAAAGCCATCTCTCGTTCCAGCGATTGCGTCACCTTGCCCGGATCAGGGCGAGAGAACTGATAGCGATACAAGGGATTGAGCTGTGCCCTAGACTGCTGTTGCCACAAGCCCAAGCCAATTGGAATCAAAACAAGCAGGCCCACGACAGGCAGAGCCACCAAACGCGGTGACGATAGAACTGCTCTGAGCCTGTTTTGCCAAGCTGCTGAAGCGTCGTAGTTTATCAGTTTCACAGCTCTTACTCCTTAGTGCTCCCCGTCTCATCTATGCTTGCGACGCATCTCAATCCCCTTGTACCTACCTACGGGTAGGCGTTACCACCAAAGCAGAGAAACGCATTGAAGGTTTCTTGGGCAAGGAGAATCAAGATGCGATCGCGGTTTGCTTAATTAGGCAGGGCTAAATAAGGGAATGTAGGCTCAAGCGCCTTGTGACCTTGAGCGGGATTACCAGGTTGACCTTCATAGGAGACGTTGTCACTCAAGGGTTGCCCAGCCACCACGCTTAAGGTGATATCGATCACGTCATCTTTGATCAAGCGACCCCGAATTGGACTGCCTTTAGCATTGAGAGCATTGGCGTAGCCACTTGGGCCTGTGGTATCAATCCGCATAACATCAGGCAGAAAGGCACCGAGCAAGGCATTGGCTCGTGCTTCTGGATTGCCAAAGGCCAGCAGGGTCTGTTTGACTTCTCCCACAATGGGGCCAGCAATATTAGCCGCAGGTTGTCTGCCCGCTAAAGCCGCCGCTTCAAAATCAGGCCCCACGCTGTTTAAGGCATTCAAGAAGTCATTGGTTACAACCAAACCTTCGTTGATTGCGGGTCTGGCTAAACGCTCCACCTGCGTAAATTTGCCGTTTGGTCCCGCTGCTGAAATGGTTTCCCAAACATCAAAGGTTGTTGTAGCGGTAGCGCCTTGCAGAAACTGGATGGGGACTCGCACTGCGATCGCGTTGACGTTATAGCCCTTAGCAAAATCAATTGCGGTGCTAGGGTCGCGGAAACCTACTTTGGGGCCAATACCAAGCGCACCTGCCCGAACTCGGAAATATTGCTCCACATCAAAGAAGAATGGATCTTCTCGTAACCCCGCAAAAACAGAGACCTGGGAACCTCCGAGCGCGACCTGGCTGACTTCGGGAGCAGTATTGAGCGCTGTCGTTTGCAACTGCTGATTTGCAACTAAGGTCGCCCCATCGCGAATTGCCGTCAGCTTCATGCCCTGTTGGCCTTTAGCATTGGGCTTGTCAAACTCAAATCGTAGCGTTACATCTGGTACACCTGTGGGAGTCGCATCATTGTTGCCCACTCGCGAGACTTTAAACTCATATCGGGCTTTGGTGCTGAAGTAGTATTGCTGACGAGCCAGCGATCGCGGGTTTGTATTCATGATCAAGATCAGATCCCCGGCTGAAGCGTTGGGATTCTGATCTTGTTCTCGAAAGACAAATAGATCGGTCAAATTCAAATTGCGGCCTTTAGTATCCACCTCACCATCATCGTGGTCGGACGCTTTCAAGTATTGAGGTGCTAAGCCAGCAGTCAAAGCAATCCCTAAAACTAGCAGGCTTAACTGAGCCACAAGGCCAAAGCGCCAACGGCGGGCAGAAGTTTTAGGGGCAGTCGTGGGTTCATTCAATGAGGGGCTAGCCTTATGGGGCGTAGGGGGCTTAGGCATTATTAGAGGTCTCCTAAAAAAAATCAAAGAGTAGACTGCATCCAGCCGAGGTAGGGCGGCATCTTGGCGAGATTAGTAGTGAAATCTAGATGGAAGTACCTATGTCAGAGGAACTGAAGCGCGTTGCTGTTTTTTAGATTTCCATTGGCTCCAAGTAGCTCCAGCACCCAGCGCCATCAGGCCCAGAGCAGCAGTCGGTTCTGGCACGCTGGCGGGCGGGGTGGATTGGGCAGCGGTGCTAGCTCCTGTCAAGGCGATCGCATAAGTGCCACGGGTTGCACTCGTTCCCGCAAAACCACTCAGGGGCAATTCACCCCCTGGTCCTGTGGATTCTAGGACATCATTGGTGCCAGTCGCAAAAATGTCGCCATTGTTACTAACGGGGTTGTAGCCAGCACTCCCGATCGCTAGATAGTAAAGGCCAGATTGGCTAGGAGAGAACGCGCCAGAGAGCAGCGTCGGCTGTAGGGAGCCAAAGCTGTCATCGTTACCGTAGATACCTTTACCTTCTGCGTCAAATAGAAATAATTGCGGATCTTCCAGCAGGGCTGTAGGCGCTCCGAGAAGCTGATTGACTGGCAAATCCACCAAGGTTTCTAGACTGATAGTGGTAGCAGAAAAGGTCTGTCCCCCAGTTAAAAAAATTTGAAACAGATCAGCATCGTTGTCTGCCAAGGCTCCAGCAAGAAACTCTAGTAAAGCTGACCCAGAGGGGATGACTTGAGCTGTGTTGAGGGTCTGGCCTGCATCTTTACTTTCAATCAAAGTGACTGCATGATTAGGGCTAGCAGCCAAAAATACCCCTAACGTAGACAGCAATATTGCTGGTATAAATTTTTTCACAAATTTTCCTCTTAAGGAAGTTTTCTAAGTTCTCTCATTTACCCAAATAGGGAGTGTCTATAGCAACGGTCGCTGGGGCTAGGACGGATTGAGATTCGCTATGTCTTAAGTGGTATATCCTAAGTTAGGTAAAACAATCTCGCTCCTAAAATTCCGCTCCTGAAATCCCGCAAAGAGCAAGTAAAATAGATTACATTGCTTCAAGACGAGGACTGAGACACAGTCTAGTAATGATTTGGGTGATCTATAGAGGATGCCTGAAATTGCTTGAGTGCAAGCCAGACATGCAGAACTTACAGTCATACTGTGTTCGACGAAGTCAGGAATTTCCAGGCCAAAAAGTGCTCATTTTTTGTTCACTTTTGCTGAGCTGTGCTTAGCTAATCTCTTGGTGCCAGAGGATTTCGGTCAGCCGAGCCATACCGTTTTTGAGGTGGCGACGAAAGGTACTGAAGGGGACATCGAGTAACTCAGCAACTTGCTCTTGGGTCGGAGTGGGCTGAAGGTAAGTATGATAGAGCGCTCGGTAAAGTTTTGCTTCCCGATGAGAGGCTTGTAACGATGCGGCTGCTTCCTGAACTAAGTGCTGCAAAGCCGCTACTCGCTCAGCTTTACCTGCGTTGGTAGGCGATCGCTCCATCACCAGTCGAGATTGCAGCAGAGGATTATGGTAGAGCCGATCCAGATGGGTGAAGTGTCGCAACAAATCTCGAACTGCGATCGCAAAAGCAGGTTGGCTTAGAACTAGGAGAGGTTCACCCAGAGGTGCAGGAGTAGCAGCCTGCGCGGAGGCAGCAATTTCTCGCTGGGCTAATAACTCCTGCCAAGCCATTGGTGACACCACTCGCCAATCATGCCCATAAACCCCATAGCGCTGCTCCCCAATGGTGAAGTCTGCCTCAGGTAGGCGGGCTAAATCGGCATAGGCGAACATGGCCGCCCAAAAATCCGGATCGGCACAAGCGAAGAAAGTGAAGGCCAGTTTCGGTGTGAGGCGATGATGCTGAACAAAGTTAATGAAGATCAAGCTTTGGGTTGGAGAAACAGCCTGATAAGTTTCTCGTGCCATCCAAAAACGGAATAATGTCGCTCCTTCGCCCAAGCGTAGAGGAGCATAGGTTTGAAGATAAGACCATGCGGCTTGGGTGCCCGGGTCGCCAGCCACATCTGCGGCAGTGGCTTGGTGCAGGGCTAGAGTCATGACAAAGCCGACCAGTTGCTGCTCTACATCTCGAAACACCAATACATTTTGGGGCTGTCTTTCGAGCCAGTAGTCTGCTAACTGGGCTGAAGCTGCTCCCTCATGAGTCGTGACGATTTGAAGCAACGCGGGGCTATCGCTGGGATGGAATGTATCCGTGACTAAACTGCTGGTTTCTTGCCAAGTAAAGCGAGGGCGAACCGCAGGATTATCCCGATGCAGAAAAATGTAGTCGAATAGCACCCGATGCTGAGCTTCCCCCTGAGTTTGGCCGAGGCGCTGGGTGTAGTACTGGCGCGATCGCTGGTGGAGTTCGGCATACCAATCGGGATTGCGCCAGCGTAGATCAGCTACTAACACTTCACGAGCCAGATCATGGGGGAATAAACCTGCTCGCCCCGACTCGACAAAAGAGAGCGATCGCAACCAGTCGAAAAGTTCATGCACATCCGGTTGATCGAGCATGACCGCAAGCAAGGCTTCTGTAGTCAACCGAACTAAACTACAAGCTTCCAAAGCAACGCGATGCGCAGAGCTAGGCACCTCTTGCACAAATCTCTCGAGGAGGTTCTTGACGACATCCGGAGCAGCTTCAGGCTGAAAACTTAACTCTTGCCCCTGAGCAAAGACATCTGCGACTAGAGATAGAGCTAAAGGATACCCATAAGTAAAGTTGAGCACGGCCTGATGTTGATTTACCGGAACGGCTCGCTTGATTAGATAATCTCGGCTTTCCTCTGGGCTAAGGTTCCGTAAGGGTAAAAGATGGATTAAAGCTTGCCAGCCTGAATCAGTCCGCCAGCCCGCCGCAGGTGCATGACGACCCGCAATCACGGTGAGGATATTGGCAGGAAGCTGAGGTAGAAACTTTTCGCGCAGCCAACTATCAAGGGAAGCGAGATTTTCGTAAGTGTCGAGTACGAAAACCTGGCGACCTGTATGAGCCGCTAAAGCTACTAAAGGGGAGTCGGTCGAAGCTAGATTCAGATGAAATCGCAGAGCTTCTAAAAAGGACTCTGGCGATGGCTCGATGTTGCGGGCATCTAGTTGGATGACGGGGATCTGGGCTGGCTCACAGAGGCGGGCAAATTCTCCCAGAAGTGTGGTTTTGCCAACGCCACCAGGCCCAAAAATATGCAGGACATAAAATGGCAACTCAGCTCGGTTTAAAGCTGACTCAAATAGGTGGCGCTCGTGGGTACGTCCTACGAATCGCTGCTGGCGTACTGCCTCTAGATGCTCAGATAAGGATGGCATGAAAAATTACAGAAAAGTGCGGAGAGCTAAAAACCGCTGTAATTCGTCCAGTAAGGTTATTCTTTTGATGTTCAATATATCGCTATATCGCTGAATTGTTGCCTATTTGAGATTGCTAGCGATCGCTTAAGGAGGCGCTTACAGGGTTGAGCTACAACGTTTATTTGCCATTTTTGAATCATCCTAAATTGTGGACGCAGTCACCGTAGGATTGTGACCAAAGGCCAGACAGTCTACC
Organism: Trichocoleus sp. FACHB-46; assembly: GCF_014695385.1. NCBI lineage: Bacteria > Bacillati > Cyanobacteriota > Cyanophyceae > Leptolyngbyales > Trichocoleusaceae > Trichocoleus > Trichocoleus sp. FACHB-46. Next base: position 16,974 of record NZ_JACJOD010000066.1, read on the forward strand.
TCACCCCGAACTGGCTCAAACTATAACGATGCGACCGACACTAGGGAATTAAGTAAAACTTATCGGTTAACGACAGAATGAGGGTTTCAGCCTTTTTGGGAAGAGAGCGATCGATAAGCTGGGATTAACTGCCTCTTCTCGTTGAGATGTAACAACGGCGTATCAATGCTTTGTGCTTGTTACCTGAAGAAAATAGAATTACTTCAGCTAAATGTTGAGGCTGCTCAATGAAGGTAGACGGTCACGGCCAAGCCAAAGTTTTGACACCTGATGAAATTGGAAAATTGTTCGAGGCGTTTGAAGGCGATCGCGATCGCGCTTTATTCGGCATCTGTCTCTACACGGGATGTCGCATCAGTGAAGCCTGCGCGATGCTCACCACGGATGCCTATGACGCGGCGGGGGTCAGAACTAAGATGACGCTCCGCAAGGCCCACACAAAGGGCAAGCAGGAGACGCGCCAGATTCCGGTCAATTCGGTTCTCAAGGAATACCTGGAGACGTACTGCGCCGGGGCGGGTAAACAGTACCTCTTCTCCGGACGGCACGGGCGCGGGCACATTAACCCCAAGTCGGCAGACGAAATTCTACGGGAGACGTGCGATCGCGTGGGTCTAGTGGGAGTCAGTACACATAGTTTTAGGCGAACGGCTCTAACCCAGATGAGCAGTGCAGGAGTGCCGCTGCGGGTGATTCAGGAGATATCCGGGCATCGTAGTTTGCAGGCGCTTCAACGATATCTGGAGGTGTCGGAGTTGCAGCTGGAAGGGGCGATCGCGGCTCTCAGATTTTAAGGTATAGCCAGTTGCTAACAGATTAGTGACTCAAAGGCAATCGCCAGTCTGATTTAATGCACTGGTTAGAGTCTAAAGTTGTCCTTATGGCTTGCGACTCACACCAATCCTGATTCTTTTCCTCCTGGTTGCTATGACTGACCAACTGCCTCAAAAGATAGTAACCACACCCCTCCCGGCAAACGAAACTGAGCGGTTGGCAGCGTTGCATCGCTACAAGATTCTCGATACTCCCCCCGAAACCGCATTCGATCGCATTACTACCCTGGCAGCACGGCTGTTTGACCTACCCATCGCCCTGGTTTCTCTAGTGGATGAGTCCAGGGCTTGGTTTAAGTCCTCCATTGGCTTCGATGCTTGTGAAGTTCCGCGTGATGCAACGCTTTGCAGCTTTGCCCTGTTAATGAACGAGCCTCTGATTGTTCCCGATACCCGCAAAGACGATCGCTTTGCCTGTAACCCCTTTGTCCAAAGTGACCCCGGTGTACGCTTCTACGCAGGTGCCCCTCTCTTAACTCCAGACGGCTTCAACCTCGGCACGCTCTGTTTGCTCGATACTCAACCCCACGAGCCCTTGAGTCTCAAGCAACAAGCAACCTTGGTTGACCTGGCCGCAATGGTGGTGGATGAACTGGAATTGAGATTGGCAGCTCATCAAATTGCTCAGGTAGATGCGGCTTTGCTAAAGATTACTCAAGCCGTGGCGACGGTCACGGGTGAGGCTTTTTTCTCGACTCTGGTGCAGCACCTTGCTAAAGCTTTAGACGTAGATTATGCCTACATCGGCCTAGTAGAAGGTGATGAGCCCAAAATGCTGAGAACGATCGCCACCTGCGCTCACGCTCAGCTTGTGGATAACCTGGAATACCCGCTGCAAGATACGCCCTGCTGGGAAGTCATTGAACAACGAAAAACTTGCTGCTACCCCCGCCATGTGCAAGCTCAGTTCCCTGATGCACCCTTACTGAAGCCATTTTCAGTTGAAAGCTATGTAGCAGTTCCCTTCTTTGACTCCAGCGGCAAACTTTTAGGGTTGTTAGGGGGCACGAACACGGATATCACCGAGCGCAAGCAGACGGAAGAAAAATTACGCGAATCCGAGGATCGCTTTCGGGCATTCATTGAGACAAGTTCCGACGTGGTCTACAGTATGAGCGCGGATTGGAGTGAGATGCGCTTTCTCGAAGGGAAGAATTTCATCGCCGATACCAGTGACCCAAGCATCTCCTGGTTGAAAAAATATATTCACCCGGACGACCAGCCGCACGTGCTAACAGTCATTCGAGAATCCATCCGCACCAAAAGCATTTGCGAGTTGGAACACCGTGTCATTCGCGTGGATGGCACATTGGGCTGGACTCACTCACGCGCTATTCCACTGCTGAACGCACAGGGTGAAATTGAAGTATGGTTCGGAGCAGCACGCGATATCACCGAGCGCAAACAGGCAGAGATTGAAATTCAAAAGTTTGTTTCTCTTGCCGATAACAGTGGAGAGTTCATCGGTATATGCGATATGAATTTTGTCCCGTTTTATGTCAATCCAGCAGGTCAGCAACTGGTCGGGCTAGATGATATCCAGCAATATGTCGAAACCTCGGTCAAAGACTTCTTTTTTCTTGAGGATCAAGACTTTATTATTAACGAGTTTTTTCCTCGTGTCTTACAGGAAGGACGGGCAGAGGTAGAAATTCGGTTCCGTCATTTCAAGACGGGTGCAGCGGTGTGGATGATCTACAACGTCTTTTACATTACAGGTGCGAATAACCAGCCAATAGGATTAGCTACTGTTAGCCGTAATATTACTGACCGCAAACGAGCAGAAACTCAAAGTCAGCAGCTTCTAGAGCGCGAACAGGCAGCGCGAGCGGAAGCCGAACGCGCCAACCGCATCAAGGATGAGTTTTTAGCGGTGCTGTCTCATGAACTGCGATCGCCTCTGAACCCAATTCTCGGCTGGACGCGCTTACTGCAAACCGGCAAACTCGATACTACCCGGCAAGCCGAAGCCATCGCCACAATCGAACGCAACGCCAAGCTGCAATCGCAACTGATTGAAGATTTGCTTGACATCGCCCGCATTATGCAGGGCAAGCTGACCTTAACCGCGACCCCTACCAGTTTGGCGTTTGTGATTTCTGCTGCCCTTGAAACCGTGCAGTTGGCGGCAGAAGCCAAGAGCATTGCCATCGTGCTGGACCTCACCTCGGATATCGCTCCCGTCTTTGGTGATGCGGCCCGACTCCAGCAAGTCGTGTGGAACTTGCTCACTAACGCAGTTAAGTTCACACCCAACGGTGGACAGGTAGCGGTTGAACTCAGACAAGTCGGTCAATTGGCTCAAATTCGTGTGAGGGATACAGGCATGGGCATCTCTTCCCAATTCCTCCCCTATGTGTTTGAGTACTTTCGCCAAGCAGATGGTTCCACTACCCGCAGATTTGGGGGCTTAGGTCTGGGTCTGGCGATCGTGCGGCAAATTGTGGAACTGCACGGGGGCACGGTGAGTGCAGAGAGCGCTGGGGAGAATCAAGGTGCAACCTTCCTCGTGCAATTGCCTATCATGCCGCAAACAGCATCAATCGTTCCTCAGCCAAGCTGCACTCAAACAGAAACAAAAGTGCCTTTAGACAACATTCAGATTTTGCTGGTGGATGACGATACCGACACCCGCGAATTTCAGGCTTTTCTGCTAGAACAAAATGGCGCTAAGGTCACAGCGGTTAGCTCTGGTGAGGCAGCACTGGAAGTCCTAGAGCAGTCTGTTCCAGATGTCATTGTCAGTGATGTGGGCATGCCGCACATGGATGGCTATATGCTGATGCAGCAACTGAGAGCCTTACCCCCAGAGCAGGGCGGGCAAACTCCGGCGATCGCCCTAACTGCTTATGTGGGAGAGTTGAACCACCAGCAAGCTCTGCAAGCGGGATTTCAGCAGCATCTCGCCAAACCCATTGAACCCGATAAACTCATCAAAGCCATCACAACTTTGGTAAGAAAAAAGTGAGTGAGGAAATGGAAAGTACCCACAGCCCGTGGGTGGAACGGTACAGGTTTCTAAGCACCCCGCTGCACCCTCAAAAATTAGTCTCAGCGGATAATAATGCTAATTTTCCACTAGGACTAAATTGGATAAATTTCCTGGATGAGCCGAGGGGCGTGAAAGGGCGTGATCAAAATGCTGCGATCGCACCTCTTGATTTTTCGGCTTGCGAGGAGGTGTTATATGTTTTTTTGCAAACATTGCCGAAAACGAATAGTGACGTGCTTTTTGTAGTACGCCTCAAACCATTGAGAACTCAAGCGATCGCACCTCCAACAATGCCGAAGTTAGTCATTTTCGGCATTGTTGACGTTCCTGCTACACAACTGTGAATCAGCTGGCAATAGATGAAACAGTGCTTCACAGAGATTGGTACAGCAGGCCGATTCTAAACAGTTGTAGAGTTCTATCCTACTTCTGTAAAGCTGATATCAAGTTCACTGCTGCTAGGGAACTTTACACCTACAGAATCTAGTTGAAAGACTTAGCCTATCTGTTACCCAAACCTTGAGGTTGATTGAGGAGAATTCACTGCTGATGCCACGTTCACCTATCGGTGTCTCTTTGGGCCTGCGTCTGTTCTGTACCACGCTCGCCCTTATCCCTGCAATTCCTGCTGCGGCCCAGGCTGCGGTCCCTGTGTCTCCAACAAACTCTTTACATCAAACTGTTCTAAACCAAGCAAATAACACTCAGAGATGGTTGCTGGCAGGTAAAGACGACAAAGATGATAAAAAAGACCACAAGAATGATAAAAAAGGGCGGGATAAAGAACGGAAGCGGGATGACGATCGCAAGGAGAATCGGAAACGAGATCGCGTTGAGTCTGAGTACTATGAGCGCACGACCGAGATCCGAGTTCAGGAAAGTCAAGGGTGGCGGAGCTATGTGAACGTAGCACGACTCGCCAACTCGAGCTCACTCGTTCTGCAACTCAATGTTCTGCAAAAACCGGTAACTCGGTATGCCAACGTCGTCTACATCGTCTATGCCCGCCAGAACAACCAATGGGTCCAGGCTTATACCAGCACTGGCGCTCGCTTAGTGGCTAACCAAGCCGGACAAATCACCTTGAATCCAGAAGTGATTCGACTCGACCAGCTGAAGCTAAGTACAAACGTCGATTATTCTCAGCTACAGCTGCGAGTGGAGACTCAGATTCGCTACGATGTGCGCGATGGCCAGCGAGACCAGCGGGTGGTGTTTGAGCAACCCTGCAACTACGCTACCCTAACCCAGATCAACCGAGTCGAGCAGATTAGCACCACCAACACCATCAATACCAGTACTACAACGGGCAGCACGACTCAAACGAGTGGGAGGCAGTCTATCACCCTAAGTAATGGCTATCGCGTCACCTTCTTAGGTGTGAACTACACAAGCAGTAGCTCGATCTGGCGCTACTACGTGGAAGAGTTACCGGTGGCTCAGGACTTGAGCAACTGGGTGTTAGGGTTGCCTCCTTGTGCTAGGGTGTTGAACTCTTCTCTGAAAGGGGAGTTGGTCAACCCTGACCCCAATGCAAAGATTAGTGGGATCAAATGGCAACCGGGTGGAGGATTTGAGCGAGGTGAGTTCTCCGTCACCTTGAATGGACGCTGGGCTGTTGGCACTACGACTGTAGCGGTTAAGGGGCCTGATGTGGCTCGTGGCCAGCTCCCTGGACCTAGTTGCAGCAGCATCTAGACGCTGGAAAATGGCCAAGAGGAGAGTGCATCTTTCCCTTGGCCTTGAGACTGGCTATTTAGAGAGTCAAGGCCCACTACTAAACCAGCTCGAATTATTGACTCAAAAAGCTAGAGGAAAGGGAGTCTCTCGCTCAACGAAAGTTGCTGGTTGGGTTAAGACAGCAATGGTAATAACTAGTTGTTCTAAATCTACAGGCTTTGCTAAATATGCAGCATACCCCGCAGCTTGTAATGCCCTAACGCCGTCTATGTTGAACTCGAGCGGGATAGGCGGTAATAAAAAACGATCGCCCTCTCAGTAAACGGGGCGATCGTTTACCTTTTGAAACCTTGCTCTTACTTTACTCGTAATACCCACCCTGAACAATCTTGAGATTAAGTTAGTACTAGAGTTACTGCTTGCTGATCAGCACCTCTAGAGGTTAAGTCCTAGCTCATAGAGCATTACCGAAACGAGGCATTCCTGGCTACATTTTGTGCAAAGCTAAGTAAGCTTTAAGCAGTAAGATTTCTAGCCTTAGCGACCAAAATTTCTCCATTGCTATACAAGGGCGAATTGCACCGAAGTCTGCGTGACAAGCACCGAGCGGTTAAGGAGCCGTGTGAGGCAACGAGTCTCATGCACGGTTCTGAAGACCAGCGGGGTGGGTGACTGCTCCGCTGAGTTTAACTCCATTGCTATACAAGGGCGAAGAGGCCGTGGCGAATCCCATACAAGACTCGAGCAATTAAGACTTTGTCTGATTCTTGAGCCGCTCTGGCCGTAGACAGAGTAATTAGCCAGCGATACTCTGTTGCAGTCAAGCTACCACACAAGAAAATACTGCCAATCAATTCTTCTAAATCAGACGCTTGGGAAAGCACTAAAGACTGCATAGCGGCTAGGCAAACGTTGAATTGCCAACATTAGATGACGATTCTAGAGTGCCTCGTGGCAGTTACCTTTGGCACCGAGCGATCACGGATATTTTCCCACTAGCAATTTAGTTCGCTCCATAGATTCCGCTGCTAGCAGTCAGGAGAGTAATGGCATTGAGTTAAACTCAGCGGAGCAGTCACCCACTCCGCTGAGTTTAACTCAATGCCTAAAAGCGTTAAGGAGTTCCCTAGCTAACGAGCCGAAATCAGTTTTATCGGTCAAACTTATTGCCCCGGTGGCGCAAATAGTTGTTGCTTATGGCCTCACGTGTTCTACGTGTAAAGTATCCAACACCCACTAGTCCTAAAAATAGGCGTGAAAGGGCGTGATCTTTTTGTAGAGATGAACAACTGACATCTCTGAGGAGGGGCGGAGAACGACGACGACAACAACTATTAGCGCGATGACAAGTGCCCTAAACTTTTTCTGGGCGGGGGCTGATTAAGAAAACAGCATCTACGACGATAGATGTAGCCGTCGTCGCGGTGACAACAAAACTGAAAGCAATGAGGCCCGCTCACTGCCTCAGACTGATACTTAGCTAAGTAGTCTCAGTAAAATAAATAGTAGAAAAGTTACAACTGATACTTCGTATTGCATATTACTAGATTTATTGTACTGGGAGAAAATAAGCGTTAGTCCTAAAAGGACCAGGGCGCTGGGAGGATGGGAGGACGAGAAACGCTGATCACTTCGTTGTCTTCGTCTTTGCCAAAATCTGATTACCAGGCAAATAACTCAACGAACTTGGTGGGAGCATCTACTAATGGCACTCGGTACCCTTGACAAAAGCGTGAGTTTAGCTGTGGCTGAATGCCACCTTGACTATGGATTGGCATCGGCTCTCGCCTCCCTTGCTACTGGTGAAATAGCCGCTGTACGTGTGACGGGTGTGTGTGACCCAGTGTTCTCCGGACAGGTTGCTGCGCAGCTCGGCAAACTCACCCACGGGGCGAGTTACCGCAACTTCCAGCACATGCATACCGTTGGGATGAGCTTCTTTGAAGCTGTGACACCGGAAAAAGAACATTTATATTTCTCAACCGCCGAGGCCGTAATGCAGGAACTGCAAGACGTGTGGGCACCGCATGTATTGCCCACGGATGTTGTGCGCGCAGCTCTTAATGAGACGTGGCCTGCCGGACTCACGACCCTGCAACACCCATCGGGCCAGACAATGAGACCATGTTTGGCGCGCACGATCGAGCATGGAACTGAATTACGTCCTCATGTAGATCGCTGTGATTGGTACAGCCACGCGGAGTTTGCAGAGCCATACGCCCAACTCTCAGGCAACATCTATCTTTCAGTGGGAGATACGGGTGGCGAACTCGCGATCTGGAATTCTCGGCCAGAGCATGCCTCTAACCCTATTGCCTGCGAATGTAGCGTAGACCGGGACTATCTTGGCGAGCCAGACCTCACCTTGACACCGCGTGTGGGCGAGATGATCCTCATTAACTCTCAGCTCGTGCACGCTGTGGGAAAGGTGCGTGGATTGCGAAGTACGTTGTCCTTCTTTTTAGTACTCCAGACGAAGGATAGTCCGCTGTGGATGTACCACTAGTTCTAAAAAGCTCGCTGAAACCCGCATGGTTATCGATCCCTCAAAATTGCGGGATCGAAGAATCAATTCTGCGGAATGGAGAAGCCCATCCGCGCGGGGACATTAGCGGCTGGAGCGGGGTGGAGTAAAAGCTCTATCCATCCTTGCGTTCAATTCTTTAGGCTGGCCCCTGTGTACTTGGTACACACCCTTGTATACGCAGTACACATCCTGCCCACCAGGTCAACACCCCCGCCGCCTGCAGTTTCCGCATCGCCCGCTGTTCCAGTTTCCTTGCAGACTCCCGACTGACATGCGGGCGATCGCCCGCATGTCAGCCTAGCCAGTATTCATCGCTCATGTTTTCATAAGTACAAGATATGCTGGAAAGCCTAAGCTAGATTAGGTTTTAGAGCCTCTATCGCAGCAAGGTTCTGAATCAGAATTATTGTAAAGCACGCAACAACTCAGACCGTTTTAGAGAGTTTCAGCGATCGATCGCTGCGACAGAATTACAATTTCAGACCATAGCTTTTAAGTTATCTAAGCCAGATTCAGTCCATTTGAAATAGGTGGTCATAAATCTCACTGCCCTTAACTGCAACTTCACTTCTGGCAGGAACTCAAGGCAAATAGCCTTTTCTTACACGAATCGTTGCCATACCCCTATTACAGCGATACGTGGTATTTCATTGCAGTATCACTATCTTAATTTCATTCTCAGTGAATGAATTGACATCAACCTGTACTTTGGTGATTGTATATTGTTGTACCTGAGTATCCCAATACTCAAGTGAACTACGTTATTAAATAAGTTCTAAAAGCGTTCTCAGAGCGACTTGATTGCCGCTAAACAATATAGTATTGTTTAGAAACGTCTGAAACTGCCGAGTCTAAAACAGCAGCTTTTTAGGTTGGTAGTTCAACAACTAAATAACAACGGTCTGCCCGAAAGGAAGCCGCACTTGTATAAGTGTGGCTTCCTTTTTTTTGTTTCTTGTTTCCACCACTAACGACAAAAAAATGAACTCATCTAGCAAGAAGAATAAAAAACCTAAGCAGCAGAAAATAGTCCGCCAAGAACATCAAAAGAAACCTGCCTGGAAAGGAAGGAAGTCTCTACGAGGACAACCAGAAATCTATGATGAACTGAAGAAATCCCGGTCTTTTGGAATCACACTAACGGCTTCAATTGGCATAGACGAAATCAGCCAAGAACTCTCAATCTCTAGGAGTGAACTAATTGAGCGGATTGGTCGCCGCCTAATTCAACTTCAGCTCCCGTCAAGCCCAAGCTTCAGAATAAGACCTAATCAGTGCCAAGTTCAAGAATATAGCCAAATCTTTTGTATTGAGAAGGATCAATAAAGAGCTTATAGAGAGGTTTCAGCATTTATTGAAGACCTCTCTTTTATTACTAAATCTCAAATTATTTATTGAGCCCTCAGCTCATATTAAGACCAAAGCTCTTTGTAGTATTGGGCTTCAGTTATTAAGCCAGCAAAATACTTCCGGCACTAAAAATGTTTCCTTCCAAGCTGGAAGTGTTGATGATCAATAAATAATTGATAAATTGCTACTTTTTTCAATCTTCTGAATTCCAGTCTACTCAATTTCAAAGCTTTTTAATAAGAGCCAATTTAACGTTGGTGAACCTTCCATAACTCTAGGAGTTTTTTATTATGGCGAAAGCTTTGAACCTATTTGACGCACGTCAAGACTATTGGAAGTACCTTCAAGCTAATTATTCAATTGAAGTTACTCAACGAAGCTGGAACGAATTTAATACGTCCCTCCTGCGCTATGTTTTACCTCAACTAGGCTTTCAGCGTGAGGACTTAACCAGGAAGATCACGGCTGCGGAAACGGAAGCTGCTTTAGCGTTTCTGAAAAACCAGCCGATCGCAGTGTTACTGAAGTTTCGAGTGTCTCTTCAGCAAGGTTTTGAGATCCTGCAAGCTTCTAAAGCCAGTCGTGCTACTTACTATGCCCGCACAGAACAGTTCTTGGATTGGGCCGAAAAACAAGTCTGGTACCCGGATGCTCGACGGGAGAAGATCCGAGACCAGTGTTGCCCTCCGATTGTAACTGGGCGAGGAGACTGTAGTAACTTAAAACTCACTGACCAAGGCAAACGTAAACCTTATAGACTCCCTCCTGACAATACGCCTATCAAATTGCAGCAAGATTTGGAGGAGTATCAACGCTTTTCCTCTGCGCCATATTATTCAGGCCGAGTGATTGAAAAGTTAAAGGCTTCTTCAATGAAGGAGTATTTGAAGGGCATCCGGCTCTTGCTAGGGTTTGCAAAAGACCATGCAGCTTCTACTGTGCCTTTAGAGGAGCTACGTCTTACTTCTCTTGTGCCTCTAATAACGAAGGAGTCGTTAGAAGACCTTAACGGGCGGCAGCAAACAAAGCTGTGGCGCGAGGCAAAACGCAAACTAGAAGCGTTTATTTGTGACTACTATTCGTTTCTCAAGACTTTCTCACAATCCTTCAGCCCCCACACCCGGGTAAACATGCTCTGTGCCTTGTTGAGCGTGGCGAAGTTTCTCTATAGAGACGAGGTGGAGCGAGACATTGACTACCAGCAAATTCCAATTTTTACGGTGCTCTATCGATACTTAGAAATTGTTCAAGCTGACATTAAGGCGTGGAGGACAGCAGGGCAGTCAGTCGTGGACCAATCCAAGAAGTGGCCAGACCCAGTAGAGGGTAAAACCGCGTTGACTCTACTTCGAGAAACGGTGGTAGAGCCTTTGCGCTTAGAGTGTGCTCCGCGGGATCAGTGGGGTCAATTTCGCGTAGAGCGGGCGATCGCCAAAAGCCTGCAAATTTTCTTGCTTTGGCACGGCCTGTGTTATCGCCCTCCAGGTCGTCAAGAAGAGCTGCGTACCTTAAAAGTCTCGCTGAGCTGCCCGATTCAACGCCCTGCTGAGGTTCCCGAAGATGGGTGCTATTTCCCAGAACCACCTCTCGAACGCCGCCATAAGAACGAGAACGGCGTCGTAGACGACAACTACCTCTATCGAACTTACGTGTACGAGAATCAGGTTTATCCAGAGGGGGTATACGTCCTGGATATCCGCAGCTATAAGACTGCTGAAAAACACGGTCCCAAGTTGATTTTGATTCGCAACCAAATCCTACCGGATGGGAAGCGCTTATATGACTACTTCGATCAATACCTATGTGGCATGTGGGTGGCAAGTGGTGACTCTGAGGATCGCTTTTACCAGTGGTGGGAGGCTGGCTTACAAGGTCAGCGAGGGCGCTGGGCGACGAAGGGGCGCATGGAGTTTGAGCCGGAGACTTATAGAGAACAGGCAAGCTCAGCTCAATCCCCTCTTTGGTGCTGGGGGTACATGTTTGTGCAGCCGTTAGCAGGAAAGGTGATGACTCCACAGGCTTTTTCCCGTGCTTTTGAGATTCCGGCTCATCGATTAATTGGTAAACGGCCCTCGCCCCATACGCTACGTTATATCTGGGCCACATGGGCCTTCCAGCAGCAGTTAAGCGATCGCGAGATCGAGGCGTTGGCCTTTGCGATGGGCCACACGGTTCAGACTTTACGGACGATGTATGAAAAATGCACTGCTAATGAGAAGTACCGGGCGATCGACGAGAAGATTGAGGAGCTGCTGTTGCAAGATTTGCTCCGGGAGGCCAGCCAGGCAACGCAGGGAAATCTGCCACTTTTGATTCAGGTGGCCCAGCAACTGAGTCCAGAAGAACAGCAGCAGCTTGTGGCAGCTTTGAGATTGTGATTGGTCAGGAATTCCGTTTATCTCAGGACTTGATCTTAAGGGTTTTAGGAGTTATTTTAACTTTATTAAGAGCTGAAGCGACTGAATTGGTACGCCTTTAGCCGCAAGCTTAATCTAACCCAAGGTCTGCCCGCAAGGAATCCTTTCTCTATCACTAGAGGGATTCCTTGCGGGCTTTTAAAGTTTGAACGCTAAATCGAGGTACAGAATGCAGATGGTTAACGGACCAAGAGTAGTAAAATTAGCTCCAATCCAAGCTAAGCCCACTAACAACACGCTCTTGCCAAAACTCAGCTTGGTTACAAAATGATGACACCATCATCGTTAGATACAAACCCAAAACTACAGCTTTACATAAGACCTAAGGGCACAGCCCAAGGAGAGGAAATGACCGTAGACCCGCCCGTTAACCCAACCTTACTAGATCCTTTCTCAGCGATCGCAAAACCGAGTACTCCATAAAAAAAGGTTGCTCTCTGCCTTCATTCTGCTCGCTGCTCAGGCCTTGACCCAAAAAGCTGAATCGACTGGTAATCGGTTCACAGAACTTGGAAAGAACAACCAAGTAACAAATTCTTGTAAAACTCAAGGTAACACTTTCTCCGACATTTCGACACGGGGAAAAGACTGAGATAGCGTAACCAAATGGCAGAGGGCCACCTGACAATCACAAATCAGGAAGGCCCCATGAAAATCAATATCTTGGCTCTCATTGTCCTACTAAAGAGAGCTTTAGTTCTTCAATCTCCAGTAGAGACCCTAGATTTAATCGAATTGGTGTTGCTCAAAAGCAATAATCTCCCCTCGAAGAAATCTGCTTTTGAGATAGCGATACCATCACCCAAGCGGAAGCGTCGTCGAATCTCTGGCATCACTCAGATCGCAGCCCTACAAAGACGGGTGGGTCGCAATCCAGCCAGCGGCGGGATGCAGGGACATCACTCCCAGACTCGACAAGCTACAACTGCAATCCGGGCTGAGAGGAGTGAAATCATCCCTTCTCTCATGAGTGATGCGGACAAGATTGAGTGGATGTTGGATGATTTTCGAGCGAGTGCAGTTCCTGACCGACTCACTTTAATCAATGCTCGCTGGGTGGAGGGCGACGAGGTCGTCCAGATTGCAGCGGAGGAAAAGATTGCTCAAATTCAGAAGGTCAACAGCTACGTCACTCAAGCTACTAGAAGGTACTTAGATCAGTCCCGATCCCTGATTGCTGGTGCCTGGATTGTTTATGGTTGCGATCCAAACGGGCTGCACAGCGGGGAGGTTGGTTGCATCAAACCGATTCAACCTCGGACAACAATCAGTAAAGGCAAGCGGAAAAAAATTAAGTACGAAACCCCAGCAGGGATGAAGGCCTTACCCATTCAACCTTGGGTGGATGACGAAACCGCAGCAGATATCTACAAGCGATATGGCGTGACTCCCTTTCCCAATGAAACCTTTTGGCAAGTGGTGAGGCGATACAACCTACCGATTGGAATCGCTGAAGGTCTGAAGAAAGCATTGTCTCTGATTGCTCATGGCTTGCCTGCGATCGCCGTTCGGGGTGTCGCCTGTTGGCATGAAAAGGGTTCTCGTGAGTTGCACCCCGCACTCAAGAACTTCGCCACTGCGGGCAGAACTATCTTCATCATCTTCGACCAAGATGAAAAGCCCAGCACCCGCAACCAGGTGGAGAGGCAAATTCAAGCACTGGGGACAGAGCTAGAGCAGTTCGGCGGCAAAATCTTCGTGCCCACTTGGGATCGGGCCTTAGGCAAAGGGGTGGATGATGCAATCGCGGGACAAGGCAACCAAGGTCAAGTCTGGCTGGATGGTGTGCTGGATACTGCTCAACCTCTGAAGCATTTGAAACGCAGCCGACAAATCGCAGCAGCCTCCAACGAAATCGACCGACATAACGCCCTCACCTACTCGGTCGAGCGGGAGACGGAAGGCGAATACTTACCAAAACTGCCACCGCTAGAACGGGGAGCGATTCATATTGTGTCCGCCAGCATGAATGCAGGTAAAACACGAAGGATTGGTCGGGAGTGGGTCAGAGAGGCTATTGCTATGGGCTGGAATGTATTAGTGCTCTCGCCGCTTAACTCCTTAGGCCAGCAGACGGCTCAGGATTGGGGCTTACCTCATATCCATGATTTTGGCACCTCACCTGAACAACAGCAAGCGCTCTGGAGTTATGTCAGTGCTTCTCATGGCGTGGTACTCTGCCCCAACAGTTTGCCCCGGCTTCCCGCTTCCTTTGGAGAGCGCCCAGTACTGATGGTTATCGATGAAGCCAACCAAGTGATTGAGCACATCAACGAAGGCAACACGTTAGGCAACCGCTGGAGCGATATTCAAGAACGCTTTGCAGCTGTTACTACCCATGCTATTCAGACCGGAGCGATCGTCCTTTCCGAGGATGGCATTCCAGACAGAGCAGTGAATTTCATCAAAGCGACCTCTGGGGGAACTAAGGTGCGAGTCTTTAAGCACCGTAAGCAGAGTTCTCCTTGGGATTGCACCGTCTACTCCGGAGCGATTACTCAAGCCAGTGGCTTCCGGGCACAGATGCTGGAAAGGGTTCAATCGGGTCAACGCCTTTTGTTCATGACCAGTTCCCAGCGGGAAGCCAAGCGAGTTGAGCGGGCGATCGCCCGTGTTGCACCCAGTGTTAAAACCATTCGCATCGATTCGCAGACTAACCAGCAGGGACAGTTTAGAAGTTTCTTTCAATCGCCTGACGTTTGGCTAGAAGCCAATCAACCGGACGTGCTGATTTTGTCTCCTTCGGCCAAATCGGGCGTGAGTATCCAGGGAGGTGTCTCCGTTGAAAACGCTTACTTTGATGCTGTTTTGGGCTATTTTCCCACCCTCGCAACCGACACCCACATGCAGTTGTTGGGACGATTTCGGCCCCCTGTACCCCGGATCGTCTTTATTCCTGAATTTATCCTCGGTAGTGGCGACGAGTCTTTGTGGAAACCGAGTGCCGTCAGGCGGCGGTTGGAAATCAATGCCAAATGTCTAGCGAGTGTTTATGAGGTAGAAGATCTGTTGACGCTGCCAGAGGATCGGGCAGAATTAGCGGCCCGAATTGAGTCAGCTGTTTTCGACTACCTGGCGGTATCAAAGACTGTATCCGGCCTCCAAAAGTTTATTGCTCGTCATGCCTTGGTGGAGCGATTGGAAAGCGCAGGCCATCTCGTGCAGTGCCTGACCTTAAAAGCAGATGCGGCAGTTGCCACCTTGTGGAAGGAAGTGCAGCAAGAAATTTGGCAAGAGGAAGCAGAAGCGATCTCGACGATGCGGCTTGATCCAGAGGTTCACACGGTGGATTGGGCGAGGAAGACCTTAGATTCTTTAGAATGCACCTACGAAACGCGCCTCATAGCCTTAAAAGTGCTGTGGCGGCATGAATTCCCTGGCATCTTGTTTGACGATTTTGAAGAGGCTTACGAGGCCCTCTGCTACCGAGATGGGGCGATGCGGCGTGGGGTTTTGTTGCAAGCCAAAGTTGAAAATTTGGATGCGGCAAAAGAATCTGACCGCGAAGCAGTGGAGACGATTTTCAAAGGAAGTCTCCGCCCCCTACACCGCCTACCGAGAGAGCATATTAAAGCGCGGCTGATTGCCGAGACTGGCGTGCTATCCCTGCTAGATGGGAACCCTTACAGCAATCAAGACCCCAGAGCGATCGCCATCAAAGAAAAGGCGTTGCACTATGCCAACGAAATTTATTACCAGTTGCGATTGCAAATTAAGCCAGACCAAACTCCGGTGGAGATTGCTCACAAGCTGCTAAAAAAATTGGCGATCGATAAGGGCAAGAAGGAGCGGCCTGGTGATATTCAACTCGTGGCTCGGCCCGGTAGGCGGGAAGAAAAACGAGACAACGTCTACCGGATTGATCTCAGTGTGAATCCGGTTCGGGCTCGGCTGCTTGAAGCGGCTCGGCGCAAGCTTTATAGCTCTGTGTCCTCGATTTGTAATAAAGAAGTCACTAACTTACGAATTGATGACACCACTCAAGATCAACAGGTATTGCCCCATCCTAAAGAATGGGTGGGGGCGGTAGTCACCCGTGCTGGGGCGCTGGGTCGTTGGGTGATTGAAGCCATCTCTGATGTTGGGGCCTCGATTAAGCAGCTTGATGGTTGGGGATTTGCTAGCCAAGTCCCCCTGGATGAACTGAGCTTGTTGGAGTAGGTGATCGCCTACCGTTGAACCAAGTTTTCCAAGAGCCTAACTAGGCGATCGCCTGTAGCTGCTTGTTGTCTAGCTGTGGGTGACTGTTCCTCCACATTTCCCGCCACTCGCTCCATTTGTTCAATTCCTTTCAGTCACTACATGACAATACAGGGGCAAATAAAGAGAGGGAGAGGGGAGCGATCGCATTTCTCCGGGCAATCTAAAAATGCACGTGTCGCGGCTCGGTTGACTGAGCTTTTTGATGAGTAAGTTACGAGCCTTGTGGCCTGCCTGGTTTCCCTATCCCAGTTCTTGGTTCAGAGCTTGGGGTTTGGCAATACCAACATTTGCTGGAGTGGCAGTTTTTAGTCTTGAAGTTTGGCGCTTCTTCATCCTGTTTATTGTCGGGACAGCCGAGCAAGCAGAGGGCATGTCATTTTTCCTTTGGATGTCCGTGGGAGCCTTAGCCGCATCGCTAGTCCTTTATTTGGTGTTTGTAGGCTTGTACTCTCTACTACTCCGCCTGTTCTGGACAAAACCGCCTCAATGGGTGCATTTCCGCGATTGGAAGATGGTGCTTTACGGTTTTGTAGTGACTACGCTAGCAATATTGGCAAGTGCCATCACCTTTGCTTCATTTCTCAAAGCTATTCCAGTGGGTGATTCAGTCGTTGCCACGATTCAAAGAAGAGATGGCTTGGATGAGGAACAGGTTATAGAGAGGCTATTTGGCGTTTGGTTTGTCGTTGCCGCTTACTGCTACCAGACAGAGCTGCTAGTTCGCCAACGTCTCAATAAAAAGCGATCGCCCTAATAAGGTGAGCGATCGCCCTTCCAACAGCTGATTAGATTTTTATGCTGCTACTCCAACAGATTTTTTAGGTAAACCGCGAGGACACCTAACTGCCAGATCAGGCTGAACATGGTTCCACAAAGTCTCTAGTTCTTCTGCCAGGTACTCTGAATCAATTTCTGTGGTTGGGTCGTGTTGTTCGTCCTTCAGCACAGCATAGAGACTGGTTTGAAGAGTACTGCTCTCATCCTTCCACTGACGATAGCGCAGCTCTGGTTGATAACCCATCTCTACCAGCAGTGCCAGAGTTTCGCTGATGGTCATATTCTCAACCTCACTCAGGACAACGTAGAGCAAAACTTGTCCCGGTCCTGGCTTAACTGGCATTTCTAAGGGTGCTAAGGGCTGTAATGGTGCTACGGATTGCATAGTTCTATCCTCTGAAAGTGCATTCGTAACGTTTACCTTTGCCAACTTTGCGAACGTTGGAAATGGTGACTTTTGACCCTCCTTGATGAGTCGCTGTTCTTGCTAAAGCTTCGCACTTTTTCTGAGCTTCTGCGACGCTATCTGCCCACACATAATCAATCCAGTTTTCTTGTTCGCCTTCAGCTTCTGGGTCATCCAAAACGGGCATAGGAATCAGGATTGGGTTTTCCAAAGTGTGCTTGACCTGCCAGTAAACTGCTCCTCCAACGGTTACTACTGCAACAACACACTGAGGCGTACTCATACATGCAGCTACAGCAGGAACTAAAGCCGCAGGGGTAGCCTCCGTTTGTTGTGGGATTGACAGAGCTGCTGTGGCAGCAGCGAGGGCGATCGCTACTTGTTTCCTAAACATAGGCATTTCTTTGATTGCGAAAGTTAGTTATTTCTCGTACTGAAGGTGTAACTCTGGTACGTCCCCGCCGCGTTGTACTGGATGCCGATCCAGGTTTCGCGATCGGTGTCCAAGGGAAAATATTCCACAGTGCCAATGAAGCAATAGGGGAAGCCAGCCAAATTCCGCATAGCATCGGTGCTGTTGCCTTCTGCAACATAAATGAGTCGGCTTAACTGCTCCCGTGAAAGTGTGGCTTCTGGATCTACCACCTGGCATTGCTCTTGAATTGGAGCGGCTGCATAAGGGTTGTTTGCAACGGCTTGAGTGCCAAGGCCCAGCTCTGCACCAATATCTTGCTGGCATTGCTGCATCGTTGTAGCTAGCAGTAGCCCGAAGGCAAGTTGTTTCATCACTGCCCCCTAGCTTCCAGTTTCTAGAAACTGTTGTCTCAACTTGTTATAGGTTTCGAGTTCCGCTGTCACCTCGATTTCAAACCGCTCCATGCCACGCACAGCGCCTCTGGCTCGGTAAAGGTTAATTTCACCTTGAGACGAGTCTGTCGAGGTTGCAGCCGCTTGCTCGTTGAGGCGTTGCAGCCGCTCTGTTAGTTCTTGGCCCCTTTGTTGCAAACTGCCTATTTTGGTTTGCAGAGTGGCGAGCGCTCCTCCCACTTCTGGCGGTAGCAGTTCCCCCTCAATCACTCCGGCGCTGGCCCACTCCTCGGAGTAACGAGACTTCGCATCGATCACCCAATCTTTAGACTGCATGCCCTCGGTTTTTACCCGCTGGGCGAAGTCAGAGAAGAGCGATCGTGCCAGTTCGGTAAATCCGCTTTTGTCACGTAACAGCGGCTCCGGTGCAACTTCAAGCAACCAATTGAACCAACGGGTTCTAATCGTCACCTCTTTGACACTGTGCTCATCTGCGATCTGCTGTGCGGTGTATCGTGCGGACTGTGCGGTAGATGTGCGGCTAGGCGTGCTACTAGGGTGCGAACGCACGTGCGTTGTTACGTTTTCCATATGTACTCATTCCTTAGAATCCTTGATTTGTTCAGTTTTCAGGTTGTGCTGTACGTGTACAGCGATCGCACAGAATCCGCGCGGTTGCATGTGCTTTTCCCGTGCGATCAGACAAATAGAAGCTTATCAAATTTGGCATCTTTTGGCATCCAATGGCATCCAAATGAAGCTATTCTTTAGAAATTGATGCTTTTGAGTAAAATGAGATGCGTGATTTGGTGACTAACGACTTGCCACGAAAAGACGAGCGAATTTCTGTCCCGTTTGATGCGGAGACCTATGAGCGACTAGAGCAAATGGCTAACCAAGAAGAGCGGCCTATTGCTCGACAAGTCACGCTATTGGTGAAAGCCGCCTTTGAGTTGATTGATGAGCAAGGCTTTCGGCTAGTAGAAGGGAAACTGAGAAAAATCTCTTTTGAAGAGCTGGAGACTAAGGATAGCTAAAAGCTCTTCAAGAGAAAAATAGTTTTTATATAAAGAAGTTGCTGCAGCAGCTATGCCAACGAAATTTATTACCAGTTGCGATTGCAAATTAAGCCAGACCAAACTCCGGTGGAGATTGCTCACAAGCTGCTAAAAAAATTGGCGATCGATAAGGGCAAGAAGGAGCGGCCTGGTGATATTCAACTCGTGGCTCGGCCCGGTAGGCGGGAAGAAAAACGAGACAACGTCTACCGGATTGATCTCAGTGTGAATCCGGTTCGGGCTCGGCTGCTTGAAGCGGCTCGGCGCAAGCTTTATAGCTCTGTGTCCTCGATTTGTAATAAAGAAGTCACTAACTTACAAATTGATGACACCACTAAAATTCAACAAGCAGCGCCCCATCCTAAGGAATGGGTAGGGGCGGTGGTCACCTGTGCCGGGACGTTGGGGTGTTGGGGCGTTGGGTGATTGAAGCTATCTCTGATGTTGGTGCCTCGATTAAGCAGCTTGACGGCAGGGAATTTGCTAGCGGAGTTCCCTTGGATGAGCTGAGCTTGTTGGAGTAGGCGATCGCTGATTAGATGGGCGACGAGTGCTTTGAGTTTGTCGTGAGTTAAAATCTCTGCTTGGTCATAAGAAACGACTTTCATCAATCTCTAGACCTCAACACTATCGATAAATGAGAGAGCTTCATCTAAGCAGGTAAAGCGCCATCGGATTTGCCCTGGCTGACTTTTACCTGCTTCTGCAACCTGAGATACTATGTTGCGCCACCCCCGACGTTTATTGAGTTTTACTAAGAAAGTTGTCGACTGCTCTCGAATGATTTTGACAACTTTAAACCACTCGTTATGCCATACAAGCTCGGACTGTACAGATACAGATTGAGATTGCTCTCGATCCCGCATTCTTTTCGCTAAGTCTTGGAGGGAATGCGCCAGTTTTTCACGATGAAATTCTCTATCAAGTTCGTAGGCGCGGCTGAGTCTTTCGTCTCTTTCAGCGTCAGTCCACCCTCTTTTCTTAACAAGACGTTGAACATACGCTTGAATCACGAGTTCTTTAGCTTGCTCTGCACGCAGCTGGCCACAGCCATCCTTGATACCCATATATGAGCAATGCACCTTGACCTTGGGTACCCACCACCCATTGAAAGATTGAGTGATGCCACCAATGCAAATTCTGTTGAAAGTAACCAGGCTGGGAAACTCAACCCTTTCCATATCTTTGACTACTTCACTTAAAAAGATTGTAGTTCCTCATATAGGGGTTGAAAAGGCGTTCATGTATGGCTAGATCAATATCTGCTGCTCGTTGTTCGTATCTGCCCTGGTAATTCCCGTGCTGATGGGTGTAGTCAGCCTTAGTCTAACCGCATGCTGGTCGCCTACCTTGCCGCTTCAATCACCTGATTGGCTGTAATTTGTAATTCTGGAAATGCCTGGGAAACAATGCGATCGTTTCCCGTAAAGCGAGTCACCTGATACTCACCGTCTAGCAAGCAGCAGACTGAGATAGTGGGTTGCTTCGGAGAGCCAATGTAGCGAGATGCTCCCAATGCTAAGTAATCGATGATCCAATATTCAGGGATGCCCATCTCTTCGTAGTCTGTGAGCTTCCGGCCATAGTCATCCCGCCAATTGGTACTGGCTACTTCCACCACCAAGCGAGCTGACCTACCAATGGTAATGGTCGAGCGCTTTTCCCATAGAGGATCGTCTTTGACAGCCTGCTCATCCAGTACCACTACATCTGGTAGATATCCTGCTCTATCAGTAAATGGCTTTACTGTGCAAGTTCGAGGAATAAAGCAAGGTAGACGCTGCTGCCTGATCTCGAAATTTAATTCAGCCACAACGAAGCCAGCAAGCTTTTCATGAGTACCCGTGGGGTTCAACTCGACTACAACTCCATCAATCAGCTCATAGCGTCCTGGTTCTGGGCACCAATCCAGAAACTCTTCAAAGCTTAGTAGGCTGGGTAAGGCTTGAACCATAGCGATCGCCTGAATTTCTCTCTTCACTATAGTTGGTGCAACGGCGTTGGGTAAATTAAGCCTAGATCCAACCAG
>NZ_JACJOD010000067.1 GCF_014695385.1 Trichocoleus sp. FACHB-46
ACAAGTCTGTCTATCGTCAACGGAATCAGGTGGAGCGCTGTTTCAATCGCTTGAAGCAAAACCGTCGCATTGCAACGCGCTATGAGAAAAAAGCTGAAAACTACCTTGCCATGATGACTCTAGCCTCTATCATGATGTGCCTGTAGTTTTAAAACACGCCCTAGTTTAAAAGGTACCCTTTCGGGTGCTGCCAAAGCTCTTCTTACTTTTTAGATTTGAGACACAAGGCATAGAAAGCAGTTCCGCCTTGACTAAGCCTTAAACACTGCTGTCTACATAGTCCCTGAGTCTTGATCTACAAAGGAGCAACACTGTGCCTACTGTTATTGGTGCGATAAGAGATAAGTGGATGTCTATAGGAGGGAACAGCTCTTTCCTAGGTGCACCACAGACCGACGAACTAGGATGTCCTGATGGAGTGGGTCGCTTCAACCACTTCCAAGGCGGCTCAATCTACTGGACTCCTGCGACTGGAGCCCAACTAATCTATGGAGACATTCGTGAAAAATGGGCTTCGATGGGCTGGGAAACCTCCCTCTTAGGCTACCCCGTGACTGATGAGCTAGGGTGCCCTGATGGAGTGGGTCGCTTCAACCACTTCCAAGGTGGGTCAATCTATTGGACTCCAAATACTGGAGCCCAACTAATCTATGGTTCCATTCGAGAAAAATGGTCTTCGTTAGGCTGGGAAACCTCCCTCTTAGGCTACCCCGTGACTGATGAGCTAGGGTGCCCTGATGGAGTGGGTCGCTTCAACCACTTCCAAGGCGGCTCAATCTACTGGACTCCAAATACTGGAGCCCAACTAATCTACGGTTCCATTCGAGAAAAATGGTCTTCGTTAGGCTGGGAAACCTCCTTCTTAGGTTACCCCGTGACTGATGAACTAGGCTGCCCTGATGGAGTGGGTCGCTTCAACCACTTCCAGGGTGGGTCAATCTATTGGACTCCAAATACTGGAGCCCATTTTGTTATAGGTCTCATTCGAGATGCTTGGGCATCCCAAGGGTGGGAAACGGGCAGCTTGGGTTATCCTCGCACTGATGAATTAGTGACGGAAGGCACAAATGGCCAAGGTAGACATAGCATCTTTGAGGGCGGAGAAGTTTACTGGACACCCGCAGGTGGAGCGAAAGTAAAACTCTATCAAACTAACGTAGAAATTTGGTTCTCAGGCTTCCGTTGCCTAGACGAATCCAACGAATGGTCAGGTAGTGATGAGCCTTATATGTTCTTAGGCGTTTCTACTTCTGGACAAGCGCAGACACCCCATGAAACTGGGGTGATTTCGGTAGATAAAGGTACTGTTATCCGCTCTGCAACGAGACTGTACTCCGGTGTCGCAGCGGACGTCATTTTGGCAGTGGTGATCCGCGAAAATGATGAAGGAGACCCACATGCTTTCTCTGGAACTTTCAGGTCAATTCTAGAGCTGGGTAATACTGCGCTTAAACTTAAGACGGGTGCTTCAGTCCCTAGCGATGTTGTTAAACTCATATCCAATAAACTGAGTGAGTTGGTTGGTGCAGGGGATGATGATGTAGGCAGACGTGCTGAATTGCTAACGAAGGATAATTTGATTCGGATGGCAAGGCAAGCTGAGAGTGGTGACCCCGTAGCTGATTTCACTTGGGACTTAGGTACTAATAGCGAGGGAATCTATCGCTTATACTTCTTTGTTCGGAAGGTTTAAGGGCATCAGTGCGATCGCATCTACAACGTATTAGAGCCTGTCCTTTAAGGAACATTCATTGGTGTTTAAGCATAGCTATAGGGTTGAGCGGACCCTGTAGCTATGCTTGCAAGACTTATATAGCAGGAGATCTAACGTTTAGCTGTTACGTTGCGGACTTTGATCAGCGGAGTTGAAACTAAGCCTATCTACATCAACTGTGGTCCTCAGTGTAAGCAGGCAATTAGGAGCTGTAGCAGATAGGGCACACCCATGAGAGGCAGAATTGCAAGTTCTGGTTAATCAGTTTTTTTAGGAAACTCGCATTTGACGGTGATTTCCATGCTACAGCCGCCTTTGGCATTGGCAATGTAGGGGATGCCTGCTTCACTGCTGATGTTCACGCCAAACTTAAGAGTAACTTCGCTGACTTCAGCGATCGCGACATTCTTAAAGGCATTGAGGGTGTAGGTGGTATATGCCCGAATGGTATGCTCGATAGCTTGAAAGGTTTGAGTTTGTTTTTTAGCAGGTGTCTCAAAGACAATGCCACCGCCACGCTTGATATCATTCTCAACCAGTGGGTTAGGAACAACTACGTCAGGTGTTGAACTGGAACGGTCGATCGCTTCGATGTAAATTGTTGTTCCGTCTTCAAGGGTAATTGGGGTGAGTTGTCCCATTTGTTTATATGAAGGCTGTTTTCTGGCTACAGTTTAGCTTTGATCTTTGCTGCTCTAAAGCGTGAGTTGCTGTACTTTACAATAGCTGGGTAACAATTTAGTAGAAAGGTTTCAATCGCGCAAGAAAAACTAATACTGGCGAATTCAATGGCATCCCTGATTTGATAAATTTGAGAAGTTCACTGCCAAGCCAGGACAGTAGAAGAGATTGAAGGCAGGCAACCGCATCTTTATGGTGTAGGAAATACAGCCTATACCTATTGCTTTTTCGCGCATGAGGTCGCATAAAGTCGAGTAATGATGGTCCTCGACAAGATAATTTCTTCAGGGAAGATTTAGCTGTTTTTCACTATAAAATTTTCTTCTTTTCTGTGGCTACCAAGGATTACCTATTATTGTAAAACCTGCCCAATAACGAGGGCTAGAAAAGTCTTCTTCCTTTATCATTGAGAGTTGTGCTTGCCTTAAGGCTTCTGCTTTAATAGGTGAATTTTTCAGGTTTCGATAAAACTCATCCATCAATATCATGGTTTCTTCATCAGAAACTCCATAAAGACTACCTAGAACAGATTTAACCCCTGCCTGAATCGCAGATCCAGCTAGACCGTATTCCTCCCCTAAGCCTGAAACACTAGAACTTAGAACTAATAACTCTACTGGAGGACTATACCAATCTACTTGCTCAAAGTTACTACTTTTTAATACTGAACCCCAGAGCTCAATAAATGGTTCTCTTGTCCTACCTGACAAACGTTCATATCCAACTCCGGCAATATGAACAATATGAAAATTTTGTTCCCGTGATTTAAGCTTGTCTAAAGTAGCCTCCTCATCTAAGAAAGATTTACCTTTCCAAAAGGTCATAATACTTATGATCTCGTTTTTTACATGTGGCATTGGATGAGATTCTAAGTTTGATTTAGATACCCCTATCGCAAGTACATTAGAATTCCTTATGTTTCTATGATGGCTATTTGTTAAAGTGAGTCCAGGCATTATTCCAAGACTATATTTCTCAATTAAATATCCTTGGCCATCATGAAGAGCAGCAAATGGTATGTTACGAAGGCTCTTATCCACTATGAGGACAAGATTAGTAATATTCTGCCTTTTGAGTTCTAATTCTAATGGTTTAATTATCCATTGATATAAGGTTTGAGCAGGAATTAGATGTTCTTTGCTTCCCGTAAAAACTTCATCGCGAAAACTGTGAGCAGCCTTTAAAGCTTCTTCTTGATCAACTGAATCTAGCTTGGTTGAAAATTGTCCCTCAGCAGAAACCATTAATAGTCCTAAGTTCTTACGCCCCTCTCGTGAAGGGTAGAAACTGATATAAATAACAGCAGGTTTTTGCCCTGTTTGCTTCATGATTCTGGCTGGAGTATCTCCAACACTCTCCACAACTGCCTGTTGTGCAAGTCTAAGCTCGTCCTGACTTCGACTTAAATAAGTATTTAATTTTTCTAATTCTTCTTTCCGACTAGTGATTTCCATTTCAGCAGTTTTTAGACCCTCCTGGGCTTGGTTTTGTTCTTCTTTTGCCTTTCCAGCTTTTGATTTTGCAATTTCAAGTTCTTGAACTGCTCGCTGACGTTGTTGATTTGAAATTCCAACCTCTTTTTCAAGATTCACTAACTTCAAATTTGCTTTTTCAATATCCTGCTCTGTTGTATTGATCTTTGTATTTGCAATTTCTAATCTAGTCCTTGCCTTTGCTAGAGTTCGATTTACCTGTTGGGTTTCAGCCTTTGCTGATCGTTGTCCTAATTGTGCAAGTTGGCGTTGTTCTTCTGTAATCTCTAATTTTTTTGAGACTTCTTCCGCTTCTTGCCGAAGATTTTCAACTCTTTTAGTCGAGTCATCAACTGTACGGTTTGCTAGTAAGATTTTTTGTTGAACAATCATGCCTAATACAATTGCACCCAAAAGCATCGTTCCCAAGACTACAGATCCAATCCGAATACGCCGATTGGCTTTGAGATTAGCTATTGCTAAAACTTGTTTAGCTTCCTCTTCAGCCGCTAACTTTTTTTGAATATTACGCTTTTCTGACTCCTGGCTAGCATCTAAAAAGCGGCGATCTTCATCCCCTAGGCTTTTCCCTTCGGCCCAAGTTCGGGCATCCTGCAATGCCTGCCCTCGCAGTAACCGCGACTCATCTTGACATCCGGATTCCAGCCAAGCGGCGATCGCTCCTCCATAGGGTCTCAACTCCGCCAGCGATCGCTCCAACCAATCTCGATTAAACACCTGCTCATAAATGCAGTTGTAAACGCGCAGTTTGCCATCTCGCTTCACTACCAACCCCGTCAGCCGCAACTCCACTTGTTCTGGGCTGTCATCTGCTGCAATCTCCCCTTGTTGCAAAATCTGCTGATACAACCCCAGCAACCGTCCGGTGCGTTGTTCACCACTAAGTAAGAGGCGATCGCGAATCGTCTTCAGGTGGGGTGGAATATCCTGTGTCTCCCAGTTATCGATGACTTTGGTTTGTACTAACTGCTTAACCCATTGGGTCTCTCGCCCTGCCAATGGTTCAGAATCTGCCACTTGAGCCAACTTACACAGCTTTTGCGTTAAAAAAGGCTGCCCCCCCGTCCAGTCCAAAATCGCTTGTAATAACGCCTGCGGATGGCTTGTTTTTGCAATAAGTCCAAGCATCAACGGTTGTGCTTCGGACCACTGAAATCCTGTCAGATCAATAGGTCGCCCAATATTAAACGGGGTAATTTGCTTGTTCTGAATCAAGTCCGATGGCGTTGCCACCCCAAACAGCGCAAACGTTAGGCGACGATACTCTGGCTCATCCGCCCGCCGATTGTAACTTTCCCGCAGTGCCCCAAAGAAGTCATCCCGGAACGATAAGCTTAGCGTCAGGTCAACCTCATCAATGAAAATCACGATCGGTTGAGGTACAGAAGGCAGCACTAGCGATTCCAGGAACTCGACAAACCTCTGGACATACGAGAGGCGAGGTTGTTCTGTCCACCAAGTATTCAGATTGAATTGCCGATGCAAGCCTAGCGATCGCGCAATGCGACTGACTACACCGAAATACCATTGTTCCTCGGTCGCCGAAGTACCAATTCCCTGCAAGTCTACTGCTGCGCAGGCAATTCCTTCATTTCGCAATCGCTGAAGCGTCCGCACCTTTAAGCTTGATTTCCCCATTTGGCGGGCATTCAGAACATAGCAAAACTGCCCCGCCTTCAACCCCTCATAAAGCTCATCATCAGCTTTCCGCTTTACGTAAGTCGGCGCATCAATTAGTAGCGCACCTCCCTCGCTCTGGTAGTCGTAGGGTACTAAAGGCGTATCGTTCATCGACTACCCCCCAACACATCCTGGAAATAGTTGCGGTATAGGTTGCATAGCGGTACTACCTCATTCCCCTGAAATCGTACCAAGCCCATGTTCGCTAACTTAGAAGCCTGGGCGATCGGTAGCTGCACTGGATGCTCAGACGCAACCACCTAGCTTCATTGCCGTATCCAGTTGCCGCTCTTGCAAATTCCCCAAATGCCGCTTCAAATGGGCGGCAAACACGCCTGCTTGGGTAGGAGCAACCTGCAAAAATTGAGCTAATGTCACCGATCCCGACGCAATTTGCTGAAGTGCGACTCGTGCCAAGTAGGGCTGTCCACCCACCATTGCCATTAGCGAATCTAGCTCCGCTTCTGTCCATGCCAACCCATGCCGTTGCACAAGGTCGTTTAGCTGTGCCTGATTTAAAGGAGGTAACTCGATTGGCACCCCTACATTAAACGGCGATTGATTAATATTCAGCGGAATGTAGACTTCCTCGGAATGGGTAATCACTAGCCGCAGGTTACACCACACGGGATTGATCTTCGCTTCCTCATGCCACGAGCGCAGTAGTCCAAAAAAGTCACCAGCCACTTGTGGATGCTTAAAGACTTCATCCACCTCATCTAGGCACAACACCAGCGGCGCATTGATTTCTTCTAGTAAATAAAGTTCAAAGTAATCCGTGCATTTGTCCGTACTAGCAGAAACGCTCTGCCAATACTCCACCACCTTATCTTGAAGCCGCAGTTTAGCAGTTACTCGCCGACATAACCATCGCAAAAAGGCATCCAAACTGGAAAAAGGTTCTTCACCAGCCTGCTGCAACTGTAACCACACCGCTCGACAGCCCTGCTTGCTTGCATGGTCAAAAATTCGAATCGTCAATGAGGATTTACCCATCTGTCGTGGGGCTTTGACGCGGATGAGTGCTCCTGGTTTAACGATCGCCCCATAGCAACGAGATTCAGCTGGCGGACGCTCTGTATAAAATGGTGAATCAAGTGGCACTTGTCCGCCCGTTTCTTCTAGCTCCCCTACAGCAGACTTAGATAACGGAGAAACAGCAGATGACTCAGGCAAAGTCTCTTCACGAAATTCAGCCGAGCATTCAGGCGGTGACAGAGAACTTTTTTCCTGCACTTCCACTTCTGACTTCACAGTCATATGCTCTAGAACTGGAGTTAAATACTCTGGAATTCCTGCCATCCGAATGCCTTTACAGCCTTCTTTATAGGCACGTTCGATCGAAAGTCCTGCTCCCAAAGCATCGTAAAAACCCACTGCAAATTCCAACGCCGCTTTATCCCCCACCTCCTGATTCATGCCAATCACGTAGGGAACATGCTGGGCGATCGCCTTGGCTTGCACCTCCGAGTAGCATGCGTTCAGTAGGACGCATTCGACTTGGTCCGCATCTTCAAACAGTCCAATTAGTGCATCCGAGGTCAGCAACTCAGCTTGTCCAAGCTCGTTTTCAATCAACAGCCCTGGCTCTCCAGCACCATGTCCCGAAAAGTGGACAATTTGGGGAGCATAGTCTAGCATTGCTCTCCGAACATCTCGACGCCGAGTCGCCCACTGAGGCTTCAAATCGAACCGACTCCGGTTCTTCGAGCCTTTTAGTGCTTCACTCACATCCCGAAATTCTTCATCAAGGCGCAACTTCGCCGAATTCTTAGGGTTTGTTGCCAGGAAGAGAATTGTCCTTTTCTTGCGTGCCGAAGTGCTACTCATAAGGAATCAGACAATTGGGATAGTTGGTGGACAATGCTGCCCGCTTCAGTATTTCCAACAATCTATACGCTTCCAGAAACCCTTGCAGCAAATAACACAATCTGGTTACCTTTTTTAGCAATCCAAGCGTTGTGTCACTGGAACCCTAGAATTGTGTGCTGTTGAGTAGATTTTAGTAGTTCCATTCGATACAGACTTGTATCTTTACACCTACTTTTTCAGGCACTTCTACTATCGTTGGTGATTGCTGCCGCTTTCAGAACTGTTTTCAGGTAAGTTGCAAATTTTCGGTTGGGTTATTTACTACGCAACTGCTTCTCTGGAAAAGTTTCTAGCAGGACTGACAAACTGTACTAGACTTTTTCAACGTTTAATACAGAAGCCACGAATGGTTTTTGACGTTTTCTCGTGCTGAATTCCAAGTCCTTCTCAGTAAGCTCAGAATTATGATTATTACGATCGCAAGTTTCAAGGGTGGTGTAGGCAAGACGACCACAGCCCTACATTTAGCTGAGTATCTGGGTAAGCGCCGGAAGGGCAGCAAAGTCATCTTGTTAGATGGAGACCCTAACCGAAGCGCACTAAGCTGGTATGAGCGTGGTCAGCAGAGGGCAGCATTTACTGTAATGGATGGTGATGAGGAACCATCGGCCTTTGACCATCTGGTTGTTGACACTCCTGCCCGCACTGACCCCACTGAACTTTTACCCCTAGCTTCTGCTAGCGATTTGCTGATCATCCCTTCTGAAATTTCTATATTTTCGTTAGAAGCCACCATTTCTACTGTTAGCACTTTGCGATCGCTGTCTGATGATAAGTACCGCATCCTTTTAACCATGCTGCCGACTCGGGGTCTCAAAAGAGAGGTGAATGCCAGAGAAGCACTTAACGAGGCAGAACTAAAGGTGTTTAATACAGGTATTAAAGCTAGAACTGTGTATCAAGATTCGGCATTAGAAGGTTTGTCAGTTGCAGATTTGCGCGGTGATCCTGCTACTGCTGCATGGAACGACTATCAAGCATTGGGTAAAGAAATCTGGAAGGGTTGGGGAACAAAATGAGCGTCAGCAAGCTGACTGGGGCCTTAGCGATCGCGAAGAGCAGAAGTGTAGAAACACCATCGTCAACTGCCACCCTGTCTTTGGATAGCATCACAGATCGAGTGGATGGCGATACCCGACCACTGAATCCTGCCCACATTGAAGCATTGGCAGATAGCATTGCGGTTGTAGGGCTGATTGCTCCCATTGCGGTTGATAGTCGGGGCAGGCTTTTAGCAGGTGGGCATCGACGAGCTGCGATCGCACTATTACGGGAGCAAGACCCGGGAGCTTTCGCTAAACAGTTTCCTAGCGGACAAGTTCCAATCCGTCGCTACGATTTTGATAGCGAAACTGAGCCCGGCGAAGCGTTGGCGATCGAGGCTACTGAAAATGAAAAGCGTAGAGACTACACACCCGCCGAGGTCAGAGCGATCGCAGATCGGTTAAGGGCAGCTGGTTATAGAGACGCGCCTGGGAAACCCAAAAAAGGAGAAAAAGCCTTACGTCCTGCTTTGGAGTTAATCATTGGCAAGTCGATTAGGCAGGTGAGGCGGTATCTAAATGATGCGCCTGATGCCTACGCAGAAAATGGCGAGCAAAACCAGGACAACCAAACCCGGACAGATGTCCTAGTTTTGAATCGAGCGCTAGTTGGCCTCCAAAAATGGGCCATTTTAGCTAATGAATATGATGAACCAGGTACGGCTGTTAAGGGTTTACAAGGCCGTGTGAAGCGCATGATGCGAGACATTGAGAAGGCGATCGCCGAGTTAGAGGTCCTCTAACTGTGTCCCGATTAGCAGAGACTTTACCGAGCTGACTACAAGACCAGGCATTTATGCAGTTAGGCACCGCACTGAGGGTTTGCTATATGTAGGCAAGGCTCAAGATATTAAGGAGCGCTTTAGAGGTGGACATAAATCTCTAATCTGGGCATGGCTGGCGGATTATGACCATAGAGACGTGGCGATCGCCACTCATGCTATCGACTTCATGCACTGGCGATCGCTATCATCAGAGTTAAAGCGCATTATTCTGCAAGCTAGCAAACCACCGTTCAATGCTCGCATACCGATGAGGGACTAACCATGTTGCCAACTGTTGGACAAGAAACTACAGAGCATCTCAGTCCAGTTGTAGCCCGCATGATCTTGGTGGCGCTGCCTGACCATGTTAGAGAAGCCTTTGAGCGACGGGCGGCTGAGATTGAATACCCCGTAGAGGCAGTGTTAGAGATGGCACTGGCTGGCTTTCTCGATAGTGAATGTCTAAATTTCTCCGACTGCAAACCTCGCTATTAAAGGTCCAAGAGCAAGGCGATCGACCGCAGGAACTTTGCCCTCATTTGAGATCGCCTAGAGTTGGATTTGAAGAGTACGGTGGCGATCAATAATGTGGTCCTGGAACCTAATGACCTAAGCGATCGCTCTCAGCCTAATGTCTTAGTGCAAAAGGTCTACGCCAGCATTCAAAAGCAATGTGGCACCATGCGCTTACTGAGTATGGTGCGGACCTGATTGCAGCTTGAGAGGTCGCTAAATCCACATTGAAAGCAAAGAGCGATCGCAGTTATAGAAGATTCGCGATCGCTCTCTGCTTTGTAGGTTCAGGCTGAATTCAATCAGTTATGTCAGTTTTACGCTTGATGGCATTTTCAGCGATCTGTCGTGCCAAGTCCATGCCTGGGGCCACTTTTTTTTCCTTAGTTCGCTTATCGTAAATGCCTCGTTGGGTTTCTGGGCTATGGTGCATTGCGTTCGCCACCGAATTCATCTCAGCATCAGAATAGCCTAGTTCCATCAAGTGACTCACAAACATATCTCTTAGTAAGTGAGCTGTAACAGCCTTGCCTTTGATCCGATATGCAGCGTGTCTAATGTACTCCGATAGCGTATGTTGCTTCATCGGTTCGCGATTCTTCTGGGTGAAGAAGAAGTTGTGCTCAGGATTGTAAGTTGCGCGGAGCCCTCCAGGAAGATTCAGCTTACTTAATCCAGGAAGCTTAGAGCAGTCATAGAGCCAAGCCTCAATATAATCGTAAAAACAAGTGCCATCTCCAAGGTCAGGGTTAGAGACCGGACCTCGAAATTCCCCATAAACCTTGCCGGTTTTGTATTCATCGGGTCTTAAATAGATGTACCAGCGATTGTCTTCCCATAGTAAGCTGTGTCCTACCTCAAGGCCCCGAATTACCTGCTGACGCATCGGGGGAATATAGGTGAAAAACGCGCACATGAGATAGCACTGGAGAGAATGGGCAATTCCACCGAGTAGCCGCTTCGTGCCGCAGATATAAGTTGCTTGACAGCACTCTTTTCTAAGGGTCTCAACCACTTGCAACCAGTCCTCCCAAGGTAACCACTTCTTGCTGATGTCTACTGGAGAAGGAGCTGTGCGCTGACGTTTACTTACATCTCGGATGAGAACTCGGATTCTTTTAATAACAGGAACGTCATCATAGTTAGCGACTTCGTGCCTATTAGTTTCAAAGCGATACAGGAACTTAGCAACGTTAAGACAGGCTCGTAGAAAGGCATATTCTGCTCCAGGATGAACCTTGCGTTCCTTTCTGATCCAAGATAAATATTTACGGAGCCTGTCTTCCGTAGCATCTGCTGCTTGCATCGCCTCTCGTCTCACCTCTTCCTGACGCAAGAGCCGTTCAGCTAATTCCATCCGCACCGGGAGCTTGTCAATGGCTGTCCTTAAAGGAACATATTGAATCAGTGTTTCTAAACTCAGTTCATCGAGCGGTACATTTTCATAACGATAAAGCCAGCCTAGCCCTTGGTATGCTCCTTGCAGAGCCCATCTGACGGAAATGGGTGCTTGCTTCAAGTCCTCGGATACGAACTCTGCAAACTCACTAAACTGTTTCTGTAGTGCTTCTGAGATGACATCCCCTTTTACGACACCTAGAGCATAAAACTCTTGCCGTTTTCGCTTCGTCGTTCGGACGTATTTAGCGCAATCTTTCTGCTTTAACGGTCGTCGTTCGACCTTTGGTTCTGATTGCCACCAGTTTTGGTCATCACAAAACTCTAAGAGCTTGTTCAGAGCGTGCCGATAAGTACGTTGACTGCTGCTTGGAACCTTGAGTTGCTCATAGACGCTCATCTGGACTTCTAGAGCCTTTTTTAGCTGTTCCAAGCTGATCTTTTTCATAAAAGTCTTGGCGGCTTTGATCTCTTTAGCTGAGACTCGGTTTGTTTGGGGAT
The DNA here is from genome assembly GCF_014695385.1 of Trichocoleus sp. FACHB-46. Lineage (NCBI taxonomy): Bacteria > Bacillati > Cyanobacteriota > Cyanophyceae > Leptolyngbyales > Trichocoleusaceae > Trichocoleus > Trichocoleus sp. FACHB-46. The sequence continues at coordinate 11,660 of NZ_JACJOD010000067.1, forward strand.
GCGGCAAGCCCCAACCTGGAAGTGTGTACCTAATTAGAGCCGTTTGCAGTTGATGCAAAGTCGCACTGGCCTTGTCAGGGCTTTCAGTTTTTACCTCAGCCTCGTAGTTCTGAAGCACCTCCATTAGGTTCTTAGGCTGGAGGAACTTTTTAGGAATTGTTATAGAAGCCATACGGTAATTCTTTAGGTCGCATATATGACCTAAAGAATACCATTTATATTATAAAAAAGACAAGATACCTACGGAATATATTGGTCTAAAAGTTATACATAAATCCTCGATTAAATGGCTGAAAAACCGCTTTGCTCTAGAGTTTCTAGCTGCTAAGTATTTATGCCTGTTCGGGGTTTTAGGGTTGTTTGTTATAGATGTTATAAATCACATACATGACCTAATTTGCTGATTTATAGGGCTTTCAGTGATATAAGAAAGTTGTGGCGTAAAACTGTCCCTGTTAAGGTCCTTAAAAAGTACACTCATGGGTAAAAAAGGCCAAAAGTCGATGCGGGGACAAGCTGAGTTGTACCAGGGTGAGGTCAAGCGTCAGCGAAGTGTCATGTTGACTGATTCTGGTTTGAGAGGTCTGGATCAATTAGCTGCTGATGTTGGGCTATCTCGCTCAGAACTAGTTGAGCGAATTGGTCGCGGCTTGATTCAGATTCAAATGCCTTCTACTTGAACGGTGAGCTTTGCGATCGCCCAGCTGTTTGAAAACCTTTGCCTGCGATCGCGATTTGCATAGAGAATAGAACAGACGAAAGCCCTTAGTCCTTCTTGGCCTCATGTTTTGCAATGGAAGATTCCCTTGAGAGACAGCAAGTCATTTTGTTTTTGGCAGCCAACCCAAATGGGCTTCGACAGGTAAATTAGGGGTTTCGAGATGTCGAAGAAGGTTTGCGCTTAGCACATCATCGAGATCGATTTGACTTAAAACTCTGGGAGGGGGACAAACCCACCCCACAAAGCTAAGTCCACTAAGCCTTCTAGCCCCTCAAGAGTTAAAGAGATTGATTCCACTTTCGTAGCTTCTTGATTCCATTGTCAACTAGCAAAAGCTAAACTCCTACAAATTCCGTTGTTGATCTCCCAGATCTTCTTCTGATTTTCCTGCAAGCTAGTTGCTTGGAACGTTTACCCGGACGGAGCTTGAGCTATGTTTGTCCCCCCTCCAGCTTAAAACTACGTCTTAATGTCCACCTTAGGGATGTTCAACGAGCGCTATTAGATGAACCCGCTCCGCAAATAGTCCACTTTGCTGGCAGTGGCAAAGATGGGCTACTTTTTGAGGATGAAATGGGCAACGCAAAGTTAGTCAATGGGCCTGCTAATGCAGGCCTCTTTGAGCTTTTTACTAATCAAGTGAATTGTGTGGTGCTGAATGGCAGGCTAAGGCGATCGCTGAGCGTATCAACTACGTGATTGGAATGCGCCAAGAGATTAGTGCTAAGGCGGCGATCGAATTTGCCGTTGGCTTTTACAACGCGCCAGGTGTTAGACGGTCAATCGAATTTGCCTAACAACGGGAGTGTAAATCTCCTTGTGTCTAACCAGACAAATTTGACGGAAAATCAAAGGTTCCAGCTTTTGTTTACACAAAAATCCGGACACTCCCCTACAAGCTAGGCTGTAGTGTTATTCAAATGCATGAGCTATCAGAGCATCTAGTGCCCGTGCTTCTGCAGAAAGAGTATTCGAGCATAGTTTCAGAACAGACTATCCAGTTGGTTAGTAGTGTAGGTCGCCTTTGGTCGGTTCCAGAGTTACCCCCCCCCATTTTTTGCCTCGACCGGAACCATTGCGATCGCTGAGAGAGAAATTGAGTGCGAACTTGCAGCAGCCTTTAGTGATGACAGACATCGCGCAAAGGGTTGGAGTGCAAGGCCTGGGTGGTATTAACAAGTTAGTGCTAGCACAGGATGTTGTTATCCAATAAGCTTTCTCTGATGGCAGTTTTGGGTAACCTCTACAGTTGTACTTATTTGTAGATGAGCATAAGCGCCTTTTGACTACAAAAAGACACTACATCAGGGGCTTTACTAGGATAGCTTGTGAGGTAAAGGTTGAGCTTCTGACATGCTTGGGCAAGAAGAGTATTGAGATCAGCGTTCATATCCCAAGTGTGTACTTGACCCGTATTGTCGAGAGTTATAAGAGTTTTGTCATCCTGGCTGAGATACTTTTTTTCTCCAACGAACTCTGCAATAAGATCTCCAGAAGTAGAATCGTAAAGACGAGTCATGTCATCATCATTTGAGTAAAGCAAAATTTTGTTCCCGGCGTTGCTAAAACCTCTAAAGAATCCTGGAAGTTCAAACAATTTTTTGCCATTAACATCAAATAGGTAAATGGCATGACTATTATTAAAATTGCCTGCTATGCGTTGTCCATCTTTACTGAATGCAAGCAGTTTTCCTGGTATTTTGAATAGATTTTTTCCTTCAGCATCAAATAGGTTGCTGATGCCACCATCTTTATCAGCGGAATAGGTAGCTAGCCGTTGTCTATCATGACTAAAAGCAAGAAAATACCCTGGAACTTCCAGAAGTTGCTTGCCGTTTTTATTAAAAATATAACTAGAATAGGAGATTTTAAAGTCTATATCCTTTGCTGCAAAAGTTGTTGCTATCTGTTGACCGTCATCGCTTAAAGCCCTGAAATATCCCGAGATATAAATCCCTTTCTTACTATTGACATCAATCAACATATCCGTATTATTTAAGCCAGTGCCAGTAATTAGTTGCTGTCCATTATTACTAATCCCCTTAAATTCACCAATATCGGAAGTTTGGCTACGCTCAAATCCATCCTCTCCTTCAATTATATGAATGCTGTTGACATCAACTTCGAGCAGTTGAGTGCCATTGATGTCAAATAGACGGGTGGGACTTGTAACTAATCGCCGCCCATCACTGCTGGAAGCAACGAGCTTCCCTGGGAGTTTGAGTAATTCATTACCATTGCCATCAACTATAAAACTGCTGTCATCATCTTCATCCTTGGAGTAGATGATCATTTGTTGACCAGTATAATTAAAACCAAGGAAATCTTCGCGATCTAATATAAAGAATCTTCTCTTTTTAAGATTAAATAACTTTACTGTTTGTCCATCATCTACTGAAGCAATTAGCTTACTCCCATCCTTGTTGATAGCCATAAATCTTCCTCGAATTCTTAGTAGCTCTACACCATTTTTACTAAATAGGTGAATAGTACCGCCATTTTCATTGGAAGAAGTAATTATCTGTTGTCCCTCATTGCTGAAGGTCACAAACTCTCCTTGAGTTTCTAGTTGTTCTTTGCCATTAACATCAAGTACTTGAATGCTGGAAGTGCCAGTAACAGCAAAACGTTGGTTGTCATTGCTGAAAGCTCGAAAATATCCTGGAACTTTTAGCATTTCTTTGCCACTAACATCAAATAGCTGCACAACAGATTTATTGTTCTCATTAGACGTAATTGCTATTCGTCTGCTATCCTGACTAAAGGCTTTAAATTCTCCTGGTGTCTTGAGTAAATGATTGCCATTAGTATCAAATAGTTGTACAACAGATTTATTGTTCTCATTAGACGTTATTGCTATTCGTTTGCTATCGCTGCTGAAAGCTTCAAACAATCCAGGAACTTTGAGTAGCTCCTTTCCATTAGCATCAAATAGTTGAACTATATAGCTGGAATTACTAGAGTTGATCGATAGCCGTTGACTATCATTAGAAAAAGTTATGTCTCTAGTTGTAGCACTAATTCCTGTAAGTTTTAGTAGCTCTTTACCGCTGATATCAAATAAATGAATGGTATCAGCAGTAGAGTTAGTAATTAGACGTCTGCCATCGTTGCTGAGTTTTATAAAATAATGTCCTGGAAACTTTAGTAGTTCTTCACTGTTAGTATTAAATAGGTGAATAGCACCACCATCTTTATAAGAATGCGTAACTAGGCTTTGACCATTAAAGGCATGAAATTGACCTGGAACCTCAAATAATTCTTTTCCACTAGTATTAAATAAGCGAGTAGTGGTTCCGTTGAGCGACTCATTATGCTCACTTACCAAATATTTGCCATCACTACTGGTCTTCGATTCCATTTCCTCAGTCTCTATGCCGTTGGTATCAAATACGCGGTGAGTAGACCCATCCACTATTCGTTGTACGTCATTACTAAAATGGAGACTATTTGATGATTTAATTATATTTTCTTCAACAACGCTACTAGTTGCCAAGCGCAAGGCCAATAGAGAGTTCCTAGCATTTGTGTTAATTCTTTGCTCCCCCTCTGCTTGTTCCTGCTGTTGCAGTACTATGCCCAATTTAGTTGTAGCTAGCAAAATATCTAGCTCCCGAAAACGCACAAAAGGATAACGCAGTAATGCTGTTGCTTGCTGTTCAAGGGTTGCCTCTTTCTGCACAGTTCTTAAGTCTTTCTGTGCTGTATCCGCCTGTCGTTTAGCCACTTCATAAGTTTTTTGCGCGCTCTCTGCTTTCGCTTGTGCTTTCTTAGTTTCTACTTGTGCCGTTTGTAGTTTCTGGTCTGCTGCTATCAGTTGGAATTTTGCTTGCTGCTCTTTTTGCTGTGCAGACTGGGTGGCAGTTTGCGCTAACTGCCTCTGTTGGTTTGCAACAGCTTCCTTTTGTCGTGCCACTATGAAGTTCTGCTGCGCTAGTTTGACTTGATTTTGGGCTTGTTTTATCTGCTGCCTTACTTTCTTTTCGTTATCTTGTAGCGTCTTTAAATTTGCGTTCAGCACTTCACTTTTAGTTGCTAGCTCATCCTTCTGCTTTTTTGCAGTCTCCATGTCCATCTTCGATTCTTTCGCCTGCCGACTCGCAACGATCGAAACCGGTACAGCAATTACAGCTACCAACAATGAAGCTATCAACACAGAGCCTCCAATCAATGTTTGGCGCTTTACATTGCGAGCAACTACTTCTAATTGCTGATTTGCAGTTTCCAGATTTTTCTCAGCCTGCTGTCGCGCCACAGTCAAAATCTGATTTGCTTCCGCTTCCGCCTCTAACTTCCGCTGTATCTCCTGGCCTTCTAGCGATAAACTCGCATCCAGAAAGCGCCGATCGTCATCCCCCAAGCTTTTCCCTTCTGCCCAAGTTCGCGCATCCTGCAACGCTTGCCCTCGCAACAAGCGGGATTCATCCTGACAGCCCGATTCCATCCAAGCCGCGATCGCTCCTCCATAGGGTCTTAACTCTGCTAGTGATCGCTCCAACCAACTGCGGTTAAATACCTGCTCATAAATGCGGTTATAGACTCGCAGTTTGCCATCTCGCTTCACCACCAATCCTGTCAGCCGCAATTCCACCTGCTCCGGGCTGTCATTGGCGGCAATCTCTCCCTGCTGCACAATCTGTTGATACAACCCCAGCAATCGTCCAGTACGCTGTTCTCCGCTAAGCAACAGACGGTCTCGAATTGTCTTTAAATGCTCTGGAGTATCCTGTGCTTCCCAGTTCTCAATCACTCTGGTCTGGACTAAGTTTTGAATCCAAGCTGTCTCCTGTCCCTCCAGAGCCACGTTCTCTGCACTTAACACTAACCTGCAGACTTTTTGGGTTAAAAACGGTTGTCCTCCCGTCCACTCCAGCACTACCTGCATCAGAGCTTCAGGATTGCTAAACTTTGTTGCCAAGCCTTGTGCTAGGGGTTGCGCTTCCTGCAACTGAAAGCCCATCAGTTCGATCGGACGACCCACATTAAACGGAGTCCGCTGCTTGTCCTGCATTAAATCGGATGGTGTTGTCACCCCCAAAAGAGTAAACGTCAGCCGACCATAGTCTGGCTTTTCAGCTCGCCGGTTGTAGCACTCTCGAATAAGCGCAAAAAAGTCGTCTAGCTCAAACGGCAAACTAAGAACACTATCAATCTCATCGATGAAAACGACGACCGGCTGCGGAATCTCTACCAGCAGCACCTCATCGATGAACTTGTCAAATCGCCGCACAAAGGACAACAGCCGATGTTCCTCCCACCAGGTGTAGAGGTCAAACGTTTCATACAAATCCAAACTGCTGACGATACTGTCGATTACACTGCTATACCACTGCTCCGGCTCCATGTCTGAGGTGCCAATCCGAGTCAAGTCAATTGCTGCACAGGCGACCCCTTCTGCCTGCAACCGCTGCATTGTCTGCACCTTCAGGCTCGACTTCCCCATCTGCCGGGAATTCAAAACGTAGCAAAATTCCCCTACCTTCAATGCCTGGTAAAAGGTTTCGTCTGCCTGTCGCTGCACATAAGTAGGAGCCTCGGCTGGTAAACTACCACCCACCTGATAGTCATATCCAGCCCCTAGAATAGAACTCATGCACTTACCCTCAGCCGCTCCCGAAAATACTGCCGATATAAATTGCAGGATGGCAGAACTTCACTGCCCTGAAATAAAACCAATCCCATACTCGTCAGCTTAAACGCCTCGCTGGTACTAATGGAAACAGGATGGTTCACGCCGATCACCTGCTTCATGGCTGCTAATAACTTTTCATCTCCCTCCAGATTCAATAGATGTCGCCGGAGATGCTCCCCATAGAGGCCACCCTCCGTCGGGGCGATTTGCAGAAGGTGTTCCAACGATACTTCACTTCGTGCAATGTGATACAGAGCTGTCCGTGTCAAGAAGGGATGCCCCCCGACCATGCCCATTAGTCGCTCTACCTCTGCTTCTGACCAATTCAACCCATGCCGGTGTACTAAATCTGCCACCTGAGATTGGGTTAATTGCGGGAGCTCGATTGGCACTCCGACATTAAAGGGTGATTGGTTGATATTGAGCGGAATATACACCTCTTTAGAATGCACGATCACTAATCGCAGATTCTTCCAAATTGGTTTGATCTTGGCATCTTCATGCCACGCCCTTAGCATTCCAAAAAAGTCTGTAGCGATCTCCAGATACTGGAATACCTCATCCACTTCATCCAGACAGAGCAACAGGGGAGATTGAAGTTCAGCGAGTAAGTACCGCTGAAAGTAATTGGTGCACTTGTTCTTACTACCTAGCTTGCCCTTCCAATAGTCCTCCAATCGCTCCTCGAACCCTAACTCTGAAGTAATACTGCTACAGAACCACTGCAAGAACTGGTCAAGACTACTCAGAGAATCGCGGTCGGCCAGTTGAAAATTCAGGGATGCCGTTTGATAGCCCTGCTCATTAGCATGGTTTAGAATTCGCAGCATCAGAGAAGACTTACCCATCTGGCGAGGTGCTTTGAGCCGAATCAGTGCTCCTGGTTTCACGATCGCTTCGTAGCACCGGGCTTCGATCGGCGGACGCTCCACATACAACGCTGACTCCAACGGCACCTGCCCTTCCGGTTGATCCAGAGAGATAGGTTGTGCTGGGACAACAAGCATTGACCGAGGGATCTCTGCAACAACTCGCTCTGGCGCAGCGGGGATATAAATTGGTTCCGGCACCTCCGTCAGCGGTAAAGACTCCACATCGCTTTTCTTCTGCATTACTGGAATTAAATCTTCCGCAATGTCTTCTAGCGCAATCCGGTTCCGCCCCAATTTGTAAGCAAAGTCGATAGATTCTCCTGCCCCTAATGCATCATAAAAGCCAACTGCAAACGTCCTAGCAGCTCGATCTCCGACTGCCTGATTCATGCCAACTACGTAGGGTATATGATGGGCGATCGCTACCGCCTGTACCTCTGAGTAGCAGGCATTGAGCACCACACACTCTACCTTGTCTGAAAACAACTCAAATAAACCCGCTAAGGCACTCGACTTTACTAATTGCGCTTGTCCAACCACATTCTCTAGAACCAATCCATCTTCTCCCATGCCATGCCCGGAGAAGTGAACAATCTGTGGCTTGTGATCCAACATCGCCCGTTGCACATCGCTTGGAGTCACCGCCCATTCTTGCTTAAGCTGAAAATTGTCGCGCTTTTGCGATCGCTCTAACCCTGCCTCAATTTCTTTGACCTCGCGAGTTAAATCAAGCGGTGTTGAGTTTTTAGGGTTTGCTGCCAGGAAGAGAATCGTTTTTTTCTTATTACGTGCCGAACTGCTGCCCATGAATCAAGCATGACTACAAATAACCGAAGGACATAGCTGTCCCCTACTAGTATTCATGCAGTTTAATCAAATTCAGCAGGACTCAAGATAAACTACATATTCGAATCGCACTGAAATAATACTCCGATTCGCCTCCCAAATTTGGAGGCTGAAAGCACTACGGGCATACAAGAAAAGAGGGCAAGAGGTGTTGAGGCGTGCCCTTAAACCAGTGCCACTTCTACACAGGACTTGGAAGGTTAGGCTCAAAGAGAGCGGAGTTCTAAGCAGGCATAACCACCTCCAGAAATTGCTCCCAAGATCGCCCCTGAGCAAACAGCCCCTCAACCAGATACAGCAAGTGCTGGTAAGCCTCCCGCGTCAGCCTGTAGAGCCGCTGTCCTACCGTTTGCTTATTCTTGGCAAACACAAATCTTTCCGATTTCCTGCCCTGACACGTGGCCTGCTGGAGTAGCGACTGCGCTAAGCAACTTAAGCGGAAGTGGCGTTTGACCGCTTCCTGATTGCGTACCTGAGCCGCCTCAAAGCCTGCCACTTGGAGCGCAAAACGCATGAAAGATCTCACAGGCCCAACGGTAACTCCAAGTCTGAATCACTCGAGCACTTTCCCAAGGCAGCGCATCACTGAGCAAAAAGCGCGGAGCGTCGCTGAGGTCGGATTGCTGATGCACCACGACGAGACGTTTGCGCCCATAGCGCTTGAGCCGAAGGGTTTTGGTGAAGGCCCAAAAGGACTTCACTTCTCCGTTGCGACAGTGCACCTGTAGGGAACGAAAACTCTCTGGGTGCTGTTGGCGCAGTTCGGTGGCAACAGCATCGACCCGCCGCCATTGCCCGTTCCAGAGAACAAGTCGAGAACATTCAATCTCACTGACCCAATGCTTGCCGGAGGCCTCAATCATCTGCGTCAATTCCAGGGTCAATACCCCGTTGTCAAAGGCATAGTCTGCTTGGGGAAATTGCCCCTCTGCCTCGATTTGCCGCACCAAGTCCACGACCATCTCGGTGCGCTTGCGATAGGCCAGTCGGTTCTTGTGATAATGCAATAACTCCAGTAACCATTGCTGGAGTTATTGCATCTGCTCGTAACTGGGTTGAGCCGTCATGCGCAGGTAGCCTCTCTCGGCCTCGCTAAAGTCTGGCAACTGCACCTCGACCGCAATTCCATCAATTTGGTGGCTATTAGCAATCACACCAGTCACCACGGTTTGGTAGCAACTCATGCAGTGGTTGACATAATCGTAGGCGCGTTTGATCCCATAGATGTGCTCCCCTTCTTCATGATGCGATAGGGTCCAATCGAGACTGATGATTTCTCATCCCCGTCCTCGGTGTTGGGAACCAAGGAGCTGGCGATGTCGCTGCATCAGAACCTCGCTACCCCATCGAGCCTCAAACACCGCCTCGTGCATCGCTCGGCGGCTCACCGCCTTTCCCTCTGGATAGACCTGCTGGGCATGAATACCTTGCAAGGTCTTGTTCTCACTCAGCAGCAATCCATTGAGGTAGCATCTAACATGCTCAAATCCAGCGTCCCGACAGAATACGTCTCGGTAAGCACTCATCCCTTGGGCGATGGTAGCAGGGACATCGATGAGGGGAATCATTGGCTGCTCTGCTGAGGATTCATCATCACGATACCTTGCTACGCTCCCCTACCTCTAGCCTTAACCTTCCAAGTCCTGTTCTACATATTCTGTTTACTTTGTTACATAAATGAGTACCTAATTGTTTAAGGTCTGATCGTTAGCCAAATGCCGCAGCCTGATAAGCAACTACAATTTCAAGAACCTGAGTTTCCCTCGCCGAGACTGGTTAACCTAAGCAGACAGGTCACTCTATCTGCTGCTTAGGTTAACCAGTCTCTTACCCAATAATACGACGACGGTTACACTACACCTACTCAGAACTTTAGAGCCATCTTCTGAAAAAGTGGTTGACAGCGATCGCACTCGACTGGATCTGCCTTTTAGCCAATGACTGCGTCAAAATTCTGAGTTTCCTCAAGAAAGCCACCATTAGCTAGAGAGGTTTGATTGCTGCCCTAGCGCCATATGATTCGATTCACACCACCCTTCAAATTTTGCTTGATAACTGTGTTGCACTGGGTGGTGCAGAGCTACTGCTATAGTTTGGCCTGTATCGTAGTAGAGCTCTTTGGCTACGTTTAGGTAAGATTGCCTTCGTATAAGTTTGCAGAAATTGTCTGACTTTTATCTGACCTTTTACCGACTGCCAAGTGAATTAGTCGGTAGTTACATTTGACTCATCAATTAGGGTGTGTTCTCCGAGTAACTGCATATTTTCTATAGCGGGGATGTAGTTACGAAATTGACTGGATAGAGTCCACCAGAATTTATAACCGACGCTAGCAAAATCAATGCGTAGTCGAGATCGAATGATGCAAAATTTATATGGATACCTATCAACTGCTTGCCTATCGCCAGTTAGGTTTAACCCAGTTTCAACAGTTGCTACTTAATCTACCTGAAAAAGCCTCTGAAACAGACTATTTTGTTGACCGAGTGATCCGTAACCTATCCAACTTACCCTCCCGTCCAGAAACCGTACTCCCTTACGTAGGTCTCTATGGAGCAAAGTTAGATTTGGATGAGTATCGTGAATATCGTGATGTAGCAGCCAGCCGCCTCTTCGAGCTTGTGATGAGGTTGCCTAGCATGCATGAAGTGGATGCGGAGATTGATAAATACATTCGCGTTTTGTCTAATTTACCTGAGCGAGGTTTAGCAGTTGAACCTTACGTTCGGCTTTTTGTATTGCGGTCATTGAATGATCAACCTGATGCTTTACAGATCGCTCAAGATTTCTCTGCCACCCAGCAGTTCGTCACGGCAGAACAACTCATTCAGATTGCTGGCACGAATGAACTTGAATCACGTATCCGAGCCTTAACGCTAGGTATGAATGCAACCCTTGCGAAGTTCAATATCAATACAAACCAGAGAATCTCTCCCTTCCTGGTACAGGTGATGCATGAAAGTGGTGTTCCGTTGGCTCTGAGAAATTTGGGGACCGACTGACTGGTAGAAGGCCTATGAAGGTCGTACAGATTTGGGCAACACACAATTAGGTGATGGTGAACGATTCATGGGGCGCGGGTAATTTGTCAGTTGTGTCACACACTTAGTTCAGGAAAACCGCAAGATTTGGAGTTCTTTCGTCTCTACGTATTTTTAGGGGTGACAAAAGGTAAAGAATAAGTATGAAAAGATGACACTTATATCTCCGGTATGTAAAGATCAGCTAGTTTCTTGAGAAAGGAGAATATGTACCAACGTTTATCCATTCGCTCGAAATAACTTAGTTCTTGAGCAGCACACAGCACTTGCTAACTAAGTAAGTAGCCGTAACTGAATACATTTATACAAAGTGCCCTCCTGAAGTATCCTCTCGATTGTCATTAGAGCTGTTGAAGAATAAGCCATAAGATTGCTTAAAACTTAGCTCTAATAGGCATTTTAGCAGTTTTGGGGATTGCCACTATTTGAGCAGCACAATGGTTTCAGCGATTTTCACGTTATTTTCCAGCAAGGCTATTGAAGTCTACTTGATTAGTAGTACTGGAAAATAATTTCTTGCTGTTTGTATCTATTCATAATCAAAATACTTGGAGTTTCAATAATGCCTAAAACCCCTTGGCATCGACTGATCCTTCCCTTGTCACTTCTTAGATTGAATAAGTTTCGCGAGACCCTACGACAAAAGAATTTACACGATACATCGCAATTGCCAGGCAAAGAGCAATTGCCCAAACCCGTCCCAGACCCTGAAGGACGGCATCTCACTACCCGTACATTTGATGGCAGCTTTAACGACCTTGAGAACCCAGAGATGGGAATGATTGGTACCCGTTTTGGGCGCAACGTACCGCTGGAGGATGCCTACCCTGATAAAAAGAATTTGATGAATCCAAACCCGCGTACCGTTAGCCGGGTATTGATGACGCGGGATGAGTTTATACCTGCAACGACACTGAATATTCTAGCGGCTGCATGGATCCAGTTTCAAAACCATGATTGGTTTGTACACAAACACCACCCTAACAAGAGGTTGGAGATTCCCCTAGAAGGCAGTGATCCTTGGCCCCAAGAACACCGTCCTATGACTGTCGCTCAAACCGATCTAGACTCCTCTCGTCCTGAAGGAGATACATCTGGCCCGCCAACTTTTATAAGTGACTCGACTCATTGGTGGGATGGCTCACAAATTTATGGCTATGACTTAGATTCTGCGGATAAACTGCGCTCCCATGTGGATGGTAAGCTAACCATTAATGACGACGGATTGCTTCCCCTAGATCCAGAAAAAGGAGTTGACCGAACAGGCTCCAATGACAACTGGTGGGTTGGGCTGAGCCTACTGCATACTCTCTTTGTTCGGGAGCACAATACTCTCTGCGATGAACTGAGAAGGCAGTATCCTGATTGGAGTGATCATCAGCTCTACGACCATGCAAGGTTGATCAATGCTGCCTTGATGGCAAAGATTCATACGGTTGAATGGACGCCAGGTATCCTTGCACATCCTGCCCTTGAAATTGGCATGAATGCCAACTGGTATGGGATGCTTGGACAACATGTGAAACGACTATTTGGTCGAATTGGAGATGGTGAAATATTAAGCGGGATTATTGGGTCGTCAATCGATCACCATACAGCTCCCTACTATTTGACTGAAGAGTTTGTATCTGTTTATCGATTACACCCGCTAATTCCAGATGAGTTTGAGTTCTATGAACTTAAAACTGGAAAACTGCTGATGAAGAAAGATTTCTTTGAAGCATCTGGCAAACGAACTCGTTCGATTGTTGAAGCTGTTCCAATGACAGATTTATTCTACTCCTTAGGAATTGCTCATCCGGGTGCAATTACATTGCACAATTACCCGCGCTTCTTGCAGCAGCTTGTTCGAGATAACGGAGAAGTGTTTGATCTCGCAGCAGTTGATATTCTGCGCGATCGCGAACGGGGCGTTCCTCGCTACAACCGTTTCCGAGAGTTGATCGGTCGGGGCCGGGTGCACTCCTTTGAGGAGATTACCAGCAACCCACAATGGGCGAAGGAGATGCGTGAAGTCTATAACAACGATATCGACAGCGTTGATCTAATGGTGGGGATGTTTGCAGAGGATTTACCAGAGGGATTTGGCTTTAGCGATACAGCCTTCCGAGTCTTCATCTTGATGGCGTCACGGCGTTTAAAGAGCGATCGCTTCTTCACCAAGGATTATCGGGCGGAGGTGTATACCCAACTGGGCTTGGATTGGATTGATAACAACACCATGTTGACGGTTTTGCGTCGTCACTTCCCTGAACTGTCTCTAGCACATACGGGTTTGAACAACGCTTTCGCTCCCTGGAACCACTTCTGCCGTAGGGATGGGAATTAAATAGCTCCGATTTTATAAGTTATTTAATCTATAATCCGGTGCGCTTATGAAAAGCTCAGAACAAACCGATGACTCTCAAGTCAGGATTCAGCAGATGGATGTTCTACCGCCTGACTATCTAGGCTGGACTGCAAAGCAAAAGCAGGAATTTCTGTGGCATGACCGGATTCTGAAATCCCGCTATCAGCACCTTCCTGCCCTGAAGAACATTGATGTGGTAGGTCTGTTTTTGACCGCTTTAAGGGCCAAAATGGACTATGAATCGGATGAAGCACCGCCCAACTGGAAAAAAGCGATTCACGCGCATGCCAGCGTGGCTAAGATTCAGTTTGTGCCTACAAATCCTCCCCTCTTCACTGGATTGTTTCAAGGAGCCGATTATGGACTGCTGCGATTGTCTGTAACAGGTAATCCGAGCGATCGCGGTTTTGCTCCGGGTCTTGCCATTAAATGGTTAGTTGATGGAAATCCTTCTGAAGATTTTTCGGCTCTCGTTTCCTTAACAGGGCAGGGAAATAACTACAATTTTTTTGCCAATGAGTTCTCCAATATTGTTCCAGTCGTTAATCAAATTGGTCCTAGGTTGATTAATCTCATCTTTATGAGAGTTAGTAAACATCCAACTAAATTATCGTTACAGGGATTGGGTGAGATTGACCAGCAAGGGCATCGTGTTGCCAGTGCCCGCTATCCAACTCAGCTATTTCTCGTTCCAAGCCAAACAGTGGGATTTCCAGAAAGTCCTGGGCATGATTTTCGTAATGATCTGGCAACAATCCCCTCTGGAACGCCACTCTTTTCGGTCTATGGAACTGATTCGTCCCAAACTGGAACCACTGAAACTCAACAATCCGAAAATCGCTCAAACGCTCAGTTGATTGGGCTCATTAAAACGACGTCTGAATTTGTCGCCTCATCCTATGGTGACAGTCGTCTCTTTTTTAGACATCAGCGTTTTGGTAAATAGCAATGACTCAAGCTCTGCTTCAACCCCTTCAATTTCACAATCTAACCGTTAAAAATCGTATTTTCCGATCGAATATCTCGGGCCGATTTGACAATTATGATGGTTCTGGAAACCAGGCCCGGATTAATTGGGAAGAGAAATTTGCCCGTGGCGGTGTTGGTGCGATTATCACATCCTTTGTACCCGTAACGATTCGCGGTCGAATTATTCCTAACTATGCCACCATCGACAACGATGAACGCATCCCCTTTTGGCGAGAAGTGGGTAAGAAGGTTCACGAATATGACTGCAAGCTGATTATGCAACTCAGCCATTCAGGGCGACAACAGGATATTTCCGGAATCGAGAATTTGGATAAAAAAGCCCTCAGTTCAACCAATCAGACAGAATCTTTTCATGGGTTGCTCTGTCAATCAATGACCAAGTCAGAAATCAAAGACACCATTGCAGCGTTTGTTGCTGGTGCTCGCCGTGCCCGTGAAGCTGGATTAGACGGCGTGGAGCTGCACAGCGCTAACGGTTATCTATTTACCCAATTTCTCAGTTCGGGAATTAATGACCGCCAAGACGAGTATGGTGGCTGTTTAGAGAATCGTGCTCGCTTTCTCCTAGAGGTGATTCAAGCCATTCGGCAAGAAGTAGGCAATGATTTTCATCTGCAAGCTAAAATCAGCGCCGTGGAATACAATAATGCAGTCATTCCTTGGGAGAAACCTGGAAATACGCTGGAAGAGTCAATCCAGGTCTGTCAATGGGTTGAAGCAGCAGGAGCCGATGCAATTCATGTCTCCACTGGGAGTATCTTTCCCCACCCGTTGAATCCAGTCGGTGATTTTCCTTTGGAGGATGCCCGTCGCTGGTACGATCTCATGTTGTCCAGTGGGATCTATACCTTTCGTAATTACTTGCTGTTCCGCTATCGACTACTGCATCCTATTTTCTCGTTTTTATGGAATCGGCTAAAACCCAAACAGCGACAACATCCGATCACCGAAGAGCCGATCAAAGAAGCTGATCTAGACCCATCTTTCCGGGAATTTGTATCCACTCAGGATATGCAGGAGCTATTGCACAAATATCAGGGCATTAGTCTCAGCCATGCTGCAGAAATTAAAAAGAACGTCAGCATTCCGGTAATTTGCACTGGCGGATTTCAACAGGCTTCGTACATCAATCGAGCTATCCAGGAAGGCTTGTGTGATGCGGTCAGTATTGCGCGTCCCTTAGTCGCAAATAACGATTTGGTGAAGCAATTTGAAGAAGGAAATGATGTTCCCGCCAAACCCTGCACCTATTGCAATAAGTGCTTATTAAATACCTTGGAAAATCCCTTGGGTTGCTATGACGAGCGTCGTTACGGTGGTGATCGCGAAGCAATGGTGCAAGACGTGCTGTCGGTATTCCAACCAGCACCGTTTCACTAAGCAATGAGAGGAGAAATGGATGAGCACGCAAGACACGCCAACGCTACCTGCCAAAGGCTTCAAAAAGTTTTGGGTTTTGATTGTTAGCATTTTGTTCGCCGTTGCGATCGCTGTGCTGGTGCCGCTAATTAGCAACAATCCCGTCAAATACTCTGATATTAACGACCATTTTAAGTATGGTTCTATTGGTAGTGAACCAGCACGGGGTATTCCCTATTGGATCTGGAAAGTTCTGCCGCAGATGTTTCCAGAGTACTTACCCGAATACGGTAAAGGCGGTTATGCATCGCTAGGTTTTATCTATGAAGGGGGAAAGGATTTTCCCGTTGGCTTCTCACAACGTCGTGTATTTGTTAATCGCGTTGGGTTGAACTGTGCCGTTTGCCATACCGGAACCTTGCGAGAAAATCCTGACAGCCCCCACCAGGTAATCTCAGCTATGCCGGCAAACGTAGTCAATTTACAGGGTTATATCAAGTTTTTGAGCAAGGTTGCCCAAGATTCTCGATTTGTACCAGATGAGATGTTACCTCAGATTGAAGCGATCGGTGGATATCTCAACCCAATTCAAAAATTAATTTATCGTTACATTGCCATTCCGATGACGCGGGATGCCTTGAGCATTCAGAGCGATCGCTTGTCATTCTTGAATCGCCAGCCCGAATGGGGGCCAGGAAGAGTAGATACCTTCAATCCCTATAAAACGCTTCAGTTCAATTTCCCGATGGGTAAGCTACCAGAGAAAGAACTGATTGGGACAGCTGACTTTCCCTCCGTTTGGAATCAAAAGCCCCGCGAGGGACTCCAGTTGCACTGGGATGGAGACAATACCTCTGTAGACGAGCGCAATCTCAGTGCCGGTCTTGGTGCTGGAATTACCCCAACAACAGTAGATCGTGCCGGGCTAAAACGGGTGGCTGATTGGCTGTGGGAATTACCGCCTCCAACTTATCCTTACGAAATCAATGCCGATTTAGCAGCGAAAGGTCAGCCGATCTTTGAAAATACTTGTGCCAGCTGCCATACTTTTAGGGGCGATCGCGTTGGGAAAGTTATTCCCATTGAAGAAATTGGCACTGACTCTCACCGCCTTGATTCCTACACCAACGAACTCCTCGCCAACCAAAACACCCTATTTGCAGGATATCCAGAAAGATTTAAGCATTTTAGCAAAACTAACGGTTATGCCAACATGCCACTTGATGGCATCTGGTTGAGAGCGCCTTACCTGCATAACGGTTCTGTTCCAACACTGCGAGATATGTTGGAAACGCCAGAGCATCGACCTAAGGCGTTCTATCGTGGCAATGACTTGTTTGATCAGAAGAACGTTGGCTTTGTGTCTAATGTTGTTCAGGAAGGTGATAAAAAATACTTTAAGTTTGACACGCTGCTTCCTGGTAACACTAATACAGGACATTTATATGGAACGGAACTCTCTGTTGAAGACAAGAATGCTTTAATTGAGTACTTAAAAAAGCTCTAGTGCGAATAATTCCTTATCTTTATTGTGTGGGAATACACATAAAAGGAAAGAAAAATATATGACTAGTACAAAAGAAAAAATAGGTAGGCTGGTCACAATTGGTGGGTTAATTCTTGCTCTTTTTGTGGGATCAGTTTGGTACTTGAGTTGGGTTCATCTGTCTCGGAAAGTTCCTCTTGCTTATGCCTCTGTTGAACAGCAATTTAACTATGGGATGATTGGGGTAGAACAAGTAGATACTGTACCCTATTGGATCTGGCTCATACTTCCAAGACTTTTTCCTGAGAAGTTGCCAAGGCCAGGAGGCTATGTTTCCCTAAAAATGGATTGGGAAGCTGGTGAGGAAGTACCTGTTGGACTTACCAAACAGACAACTGGGTTTCCCAAAGTCAGCCTTAACTGTGCAGCTTGCCATAATGCTACATTCTCCTCTTTGAGCGATGGAAAAACTAAAATGATACTGACAGGTTCGGCTCCAAATTTTGATTTACAAGGTTACGTTAATTTCTTGCGTAGTAGTGCAAATGACCCCAGATTTAATTCAAACTATCTTCTCAATAAATTGCAAGATGTTTATGAATTATCTTGGCTGGAAAAAAGATTTTATCGATATATAATCATCCCCCAATCTCAGCAGGCTTTAAGCCAACTTGAGGATGTACCCGATCTATTAAAATCCCATCCAAATTGGACTAAGGAAGCTATGCAGCACTGGCAATCAATTCAGTTTGAAAACTCACAAGCTTCTCAACTTCCCAATCCGACTTAAGGAAGTGTATAGCAGGGAACAGGTTTAAGAGTTGCTTTACATCTGTATTTTATGGTTTGTTTTAACCAGAGGCTTTTCTCATGAACAAATTCGTCAAATGGTTTAACATCGTTACTTTCATTGGTGTGTTGATTAATATTTTCGGGATGGCACTACCGTTTATTTTTACACCGCAATGGTATCTCGATTTCTTCAACTTGCCAGGCGGTGGGGGATCAGTAATTTGGATGCGACAAGCTGGCTTACTGCTGTTTTTGATCTCCATTTTGTATGTTGCTGGAGGTCGCGATCCAATACGGTACAGTTGGAACGCCACGTTTGCGGTGTTAGTGCGTATGACAATCGGAAGTTATTGGTTGTGGCTAGTTTTTATCGAGGGGCAAACACGCTCATTCCTAATATTTGGTATTGTCGACTGTGTATACGCCATATTCAACGGGATTTTACTTTGGCTGGCACTCAAAAATACTGAAACCGTTGAGCAATTAACTTAACATCTGTCCACCTACTTGTCAGTTCATTTTTAATATAGGACTCATATTGGGTCTTTAAAAAATCAGTACACTTCTAACTGCCTTCTTTGCTGTTCCCTGCTCCCTTTCTACACAAGTTATGTTCAGTAATCAAACCGGATTGCTATAGTTAATTCGAGTCAGCCAATCTGCCAATTTTGGATAAGCCAAAATTCGATTTTTGAGTGCGCTTGTTCGTAGGATTTCTTCAAGTTGAGCAGCAACCGCAATGTCTGCGATTGTTAATTCGTGACTAGCCAACCAGGGTTGCTGGCTTAATACTACTTCAATTCGATCTAAGTGCTGAAAGAATTTTGTTTCAACGCGATCGCGGGTTAATCGACCTATCCCCTGCGCCCGAAGTTGTTGCCGATAAATGATCGGAGCTAAACTACCAATAATCCATGCTTCAAATCGAGGACGGTCTGCACACAACATGGGAATGGATAACTGTAATGCTCGTTGATCCATAAAGCGAAAATAGACCTCATACCAATACAATGATTCATCGGCCCAATCTTCCCACAGCAAAGCTTGAGCCTGCTGTTGTGGATCAGATGGAAACAGTGCGGGTTGGGGATGGCGACGTTCAAGAAATTCAGCAATATCTGAACTGTCTTGAATCCAATCTCCTTCGTATTTTAACATAGGTAACTTTGCTGATTTAGACAACTTGGAGACTCTTAAAGCTAACAAACCGTTATAATTCTTGGTGACATAAACCAACTGTTTATATTGCAGAATTTTGCGTACCTTGAGACAAAATGGAGATATCTCCCATTGGTGAAGAATAATTCTTGACATGTCAAATACCTTAAATAATTGCTACAGTTCAAAAGCCTATTTGTGTCAGCATTTTATACTATTTCTTGTTCATAAAAAATTGCTATTGGCTTAGTGTATATATCAATTTCAAACAAATAACACTTACCTAAGCAAAAAAACTATGTGATTTAGTTTTATGTAGTTAAGTTAACTAATTTCAAACCAATGAAAGATAAAAAGGTTCTGATTGTTATCACCAGCCATAACACCTTAAAAGATGGTAAGGAAACAGGCTACTGGCTGGGAGAGGTGACACATTTCTACTATATTCTAAGAGAAGCAGGTTATGAGGTTGACTTTACTAGCCCTAAAGGAAGCCAACCACCGCTTGATCAAAGAAGTTACGATTTACGAGATAAAGATAATCGTCAATTTTGGGAAGACAAACACCTTCAATCTCAACTGAATAACACAATTCCGATTGAAGCCGTTAACGCAGAAGATTACATGTCCATCTACTATGCAGGTGGACATGGGGCAATGTGGGATTTCCCTAGTAATGAAAGACTGGCACAGATAGCAGCCCAAATCTATGAAAAAGGTGGCTTTATCTCAGCCGTATGTCATGGTTCTGCTGGACTGCTTAACATTAAGCTTGCCAATGGACGCTCTTTGCTATATGGGAAAACAGTTACAGGATTTGCCAACCTGGAAGAAAAGTTGATTCGCTTGACCAAAGCTGTTCCCTATCTTTTGGAAGACGAGCTTAAGAAGCAAGGTGCTACCTATAAAAGAGGGATAATTCCCTTCATTCCTCATGTCGAAGTGAGCGATCGACTCATTACAGGTCAAAATCCTCAGTCCGCCAAAGCAGTTGCTAAAGCCTTGATTAGAGCTCTGCAAACGCCGTGGCAGATTCAATCCTAAAATCCTGGATAACAAGGTATGTTAAACACCTCTAACTCAGTTCAAACGCGAGAGGCTCTACCTCTGATCTTGATTCGTGGCTTTGGTGGTTCAGATGTTGTAGAGGAGCAGAAAAATGCGTATCAGGGCTTCAATGAGGGGACAGTTTATCCTCTGAAGCAGGGTGAGAATTATATCTATGAAGGTCTTATTCTGCGATTGATGAAATCTAACTGGAGATATCAGGATGCTACTAATGTAGTGAACTACTCCAATAAAGAAATTGCCCATATGCGAGAAAATTTGCCGCAGGAATTGAGGAGCTTAGATCAAGCGGGTTTTTTTTCTAAGAGTAAAGTTGTCATTGATCCAGCAATGGCTCTCAACTTGATCAACTCTGATGACGATCCGCGTCAAACATTGTGGGTGTTTCGATACTATGATTTAGGTGATCGAGCATTTAACCAATATGGCATTGCTTTAACTCGGTTGATCGACTTCATCCGTACCTTGGTTGACATCAAACTGAAAGCGAAAGGCATTGAATCACACGTTAACAAAGTAAATATCATTGCCCATTCAATGGGAGGCCTAATTGCTCGTCAAGCCATTCAGTGCGCTTTTCGGGACAACGAAACAAGAGTGGGGCAAGCAACTGCTGAAGAATCGATTAATAAGATTGTGACGCTAGGAACCCCGCATCAGGGAATTAGTTTTCAACTGTTGCAGGAACTATCCTGGATTCCTTTTCTGCAAGCGGATGATGAGATCGAACAATTCAATCCTGAGAAACAAGCTGATCCAATCAATGAGGTTGGATTCAATAAACTCAAGGATCATTTTCCGCTCGACCGCCTATTAAATATTGTGGGCACAAACCACCATACCTATAACTACACCAGCTCCCGCATTTTGAATCGATTATTTGCTGCTGCGAATGATGGGGGATTGAGCTATAACCGCAGTGATGGTCTAGTCAAGCAGAAGTATGCCCAAATTCCAGGAGCACCTCGAACATTTATTCACAAGTCCCACGGTGGACATGACTCAATTATTAATTCTCGTGAAGCGTATGAAATTTCTAGCCGATTCCTTTTTGGTGATATTCGTGCCCGGCTGCGCTTAATCGAAGCTAATATCACAAGCAATAAAGGTGCAGACTTTCTCGGGAAGAGTGAATATTTTATGGGAGTTTCTATAAAGCCACGGGGAGTCGACTTTGAGCTATTTCATCAAAGCCGAGAAGCAGAAAATTGTTACGGACCTTTCAGCAGTAAAGACTTTAGTGACTCACCAGCTATTTTTGACTGGGCAAGCAACAATCGTTTGATTTGGGAAGGTTTCTTGCTGCGCAATCACCATAAACCTGATCTAGTGCTGCGTCTTCAGTTTTATGTAAGCGAACGCGATCTATTTGGGATTGGTTTCTCGGATAACATCATCCTTCTTGCCCATTACTTTGTGCGGGCTGTTACAGATTCTAACTCTTTTCAACTCCTGCTCTATAATGATGAAAACTTTTCTGCTAACGGCACTCCAATGGCAAAAACAAGAGACGGATGGCAGTTTCAGGTAGCAGGTCGGAATTTTGAAGGTACCTTCCGCATTGAACTCGACACAATTCCTAAGTGCGGTATTCCACAACCGATCGTTCCACACTGAGTGTCGCGATCGTATCTGTAGCGATAATACAGTGTTTTTAAATAGATGTAAAACAGAGCGAGTTCAGACAATAAAATGAGCGATTGCTAAGGAATTCAAGCTCTTGGGAAGGAAACCATGAGCCAACGCTACTATCCCTTTTCTGTCACTCTCGAAAAACAATAAATAGCAGTGCTGTTGAAGCATTGTTTCCACCAATTCATCCAAGCAGTGCTCAACGAATTTGGGGCTTTTAGCTATTCTCTGGCAAGAGTGATGGAAGAGGGCTATAGCAATCCTAAACGATTCATGAAAAAGTGCCATACATAAAAACCTTGGGGAAACTAAAGTTTGACGATGGGTGATGAATTCAAATAACCATCTCACTGTGGAGAATGAGCGACACGGGTGATAACACTTTCGAATCCATTGCTTTGCCTGCAGCCAAAGATCCTCCACTGGATTCTGCCGGGAGGCATGAGGAGCGAACCGTAGACAAGTGATAGTCCACTCACACTCTTTCAACCCTTGATTGACAGCAGCTAAATAGTCTTGGATGGCTTGAGAACGGTGATAGCTGGCCCTATCCCAAATCAAGGCGATACGCGAGTGCGGGTACTCGGCCAGCAAAGCTTGCGAGAAGGCAATAGTGGACTCGGAATTTCCTCGCTCAAACGCTTTGATGAGAAACTCCCGGCTCAAGACATTGAGGGTTCCATAGTAGTTCTGCTTCTGACGTTCGTTCGTCATTGGTACTTCAATGCGTTGGTTGATTTTGCCCCAGACGTAGCCGCAGAGGTCGCCCCACAGTAGATGACATTCATCCTGGAAAAAGACCACGAGCTGACCCGTGACAATCTCCTGCCGATGCCGCTCCAACCAAGCCATGATTTCGTGTTTTTTCTACCACTTCGTGGTCTGCTTGAGGATTACGTTTCTGGGGCTTCTTCCAGCTAATGCCCGCAGCGGCGAACAAGTCGTAATAGCTCTGGTTGGAGGCAAATACAATGCCATAGCGCTCCTCAAGGTGCTGTTGCAGTTCGCTCAGATTCCAATAGTTTTTTGCCTTGAGCCAATCAAGCACTGCTTGTCGTTGCTGAGCATTGAGATAAGCAGCTGAACCTCTATGCTAAAGAGCCAACCCTGTAGCTCCTCGCTTCTCAAAGGCTTGCTTCCATCTAGTGATGAAGCCGCCTGAGACCTGCAAGACATCGCGAATCGCGTCATAAGTGTACTCCTGCAACACCATTTGCACGGCCAAGGCCCTTTTGAATTCCCGAGGGTCAGGGTTGCTTTGGATAAACTTAGTGAGTTCTTCCATAGATAGGTTAACGAGGTCAGGTGCAGTCGTTATAGGGAACCATATCATCCCTACTTTTATTTATGAATCATTTAGAATTGCTATGTGACAGTGACCTCAGGGATGAGGAATGGCAAAGGATAGCCCCCCCCTATTACCGCCACAAAAAACATGGGCAAACTCCGAGAAGTTAGCTTGCGCGAGGTGTTGAATCTACCAACGCCCATCTGACAATGACATCATCAAAATCCCCCTTCCTCACCCGGGCTCAACGAGCGCACCGTCGGTTAACTTGGATAGAACGTTGGGATAGAAATGCAGCCGCTCATGCGGTCAGCCACTGGCGAGTGAGCCTGTTTGGCATTTCCTCAAGCGTGCTGGATTGGCTGAACAACCTCAGACCTAGCCTTGTCTTAATCATATGAATCTCGTTGCGCATCTCGTGGGTACGTTAGCTCTTTGAAGCTTTTCCTATTTGTAAAGTAAAAAAGATCTGACAATGAATAGCACTACCAATGGCCAATGACCAGTGACAATCACCAGCAATTATCTCATCCACCATTTATTTCCACTGCGATCGCTCATATTTCTCTAAATTTCTCTAATCTTCAGTGGTATACGCTTGCGGTATTATTCCGACAAGCATTTATTGTGGCAGAGCTGTGACCTTTGATTTAGCAAGATTTTACAAAGCGTGTAACCCCAGCAAGACGCTGGTGATGGGGAATGCCGACGATCGCCGCTACTACATTGACTTTTCTCCGGTTCGGGGCAGCAACATAATTCGAGAGCTACAGCGCACCATCACCATTCTGGCGGGCGACGAACCGACCTCCTGCCAACTGTTTACAGGACACATCGGCTGCGGCAAATCTACTGAGCTCCTGCGGTTAAAAGCGGAACTTGAGCAGCAAGGATTTCATGTCGTTTACTTCGAGTCTAGTCAGGATTTAGATACAGCTGACGTGGATGTAACAGATATTCTGCTAGCGATTGCCCGTCAGGTGAGCGAGAGTCTGGAAGCGATTCAAATCAACGTCAAACCCAGTTATTTCAACAATCTGTTTGCCGAGATTGCCGACCTTCTACAGATGCCGATCGACCTATCGGCTCAGGCAGAGCTTTCGTTTGTGATTGGCAAAATCACGGCTCAAACCAAAGCCAGTCCTAAATTGCGGAACCAGTTGAGGCAGCATCTGGAGCCCCGAACCAACGGAATCTTGGGTGCTATCAATCAAGAGCTGTTAGACCCTGCCAGAGAAAAGCTTCAGAAACAGGGTAAGCAGGGACTGGTCGTCATTGTAGACAACCTTGATCGCGTTGATAACACCCTGAAACCTAGCGGTCGTACCCAGCCAGAGTATTTGTTTGTCGATCGAGGAGAGCAGCTAAACCAACTGAAGTGCCATGTCGTTTACACTATCCCGCTGGTATTGCTGTTTTCCAATAGCCTAGGCCCATTGACCAATAGATTTGGGGTCGATCCAAAAGTGCTGCCGATGGTGCCAATCGAATTACGAGAAGGGGCAGACTGCGCTGAGGGGCTAGCATTGCTAAGACAGATGGTGTTAACTCGCGCCTTTCCTGACGCAACTCCCGCACAACAGTTACAATTAATCCCTCACGTATTTGATAGCTCTGATACACTAGAGCGTTTGTGCAAAGTCAGTGGTGGGCACGTCCGCAACCTGCTGATGCTGCTCTACCGCTGTTTGCAGCGGGACGACCCGCCCCTGTCCCGCAACTGCTTAGAAGCTGTGATTCGGCAACGTCGAGACGAACTGGTAAACACAATCGACAACGATGAGTGGGAGTTGCTGCGCCATGTTGGTCAGCATAAGAGTGTTCGAGGGGAGGAGCGCTATCAAACGTTGATTCGCAGCATGTTTGTGTTTGAGTACCGCGATCACAATGGCTCTTGGTTTGACATTAACCCCATCTTGGCTGACGCCAAGGAATTTCAGTTATGACGGATGCGCTGCCAGTAGAAAGTGTCGCTGCCCAAAACCATCGGGCTCTGCGAACGCTGACACGGGCGGTTGTTCTGTCAGAAGCCCAGTTCTCTCTGATTTTGGTGCGCTGCAACTACGCTACCCTGCGACAACAAATGGCAGAGCGGCTTCGGCAGCAATGCTCCGTCAACCTGCGGGAGATTATGCTATCAGAAGCAGACCGAACGCTCTACACCGTGATTCAACACGAGCTTGGGGAGGAATCTCCGGCAGCAGTGATGGTGTTTGGTCTGGAGGAAGTGCACGACATTAACACCGTCATCACTTCAACCAATCAGGTGCGAGAAGAGTTTCGCAAAAACTTTCCCTTTCCGCTGATTCTTTGGGTAAATGACACGATTCTCAAAAAACTGGTGCGGCTAGCGCCGGATTTTGAGAGTTGGGCCACGGTGGTTGAGTTTACGGTCGACCCCGATGATCTGCTGCAGTTTCTCTGGCAAACGGCGAACGAGGTTTTCGACACGGTGCTGGCGCTGGGAGCCGGTAAGTTTGTCGATACAGCAACGCTGCATCTGGAGGTTGGCTCTCCAGGGCGGTCGGAGCTGGAGTCGGCCATTCATGAACTGCACCGCCGTAATATTGATCTCGATTCAGAACTCAATGCCAGTCTGGAATTTGTCTTAGGGCAAGATGTCGATCGCCCAATGGCAGAAACTTGGCGACTTTATCGTCGCAGTTTGGCATTCTGGCAGCAGACACAAAATCTGGAGCGACAGGGCTGTTTGCTATTCAGTTTAGGGATATGGTGGCGCACGTATTCCATCAGACGTCACGCTCGGTATGTGCGGGCATGCCAACGGGCGAAGCACTATTTTCAGCAGTGTTTGACTGTCTTTCGGCAGGCAAATCGTCCAGATCTGGTGGCCAAGTTCATCACGTCGCTGGGAGAAGTTTTGCAGAAACTAGAGCAGTGGGATGAGCTAGAGCAGGTGGCGGAGGAAGCCCTGGCTCTGCATGAAGCGGCTTATCCCGATCTGGTTCGACGGGCTTACGATCACGGCTTGTTGTCTGAAGTTGCTTTGGCTCGATCGCAGTGGCAGTTGGCCCAGCAGCACGCGGAAATGGCGTTAGAGAGCCTAAGAAATGCATCCTGGGTGGCTGTAATTAAAGCAGCATCTGACGAAGACACGCACTTGGGGCGGGCTAAACAGTACCACCGTAGTTGGTATTTGCTCTTGCTGGCAAAGGCTCAGCAGCAGTTAGGCAATCCTAAGACGGCAATTAAGCGGCTAGAGACGGCGCGGCGGGAGGGGCGACCAGAACACGACCCCATTCTCTACAGCCGAATTTTGGAAACGCTGCGATCGCTATACTACGCCCAAGGAGAGTACTTCAACGCTTTTGAAGCCAAACAAGAGCAGCGATCGATCGAGCAGCAGTATGGGCTGCGGGCTTTCATTGGAGCTGGGCGACTGCGCCCCAAACGGCAGGTGATTAATCCCTCTCTCGTTCCGATTGAACCAGCGAAAGGGGTTATCCAGGCATCTGCTGCGATCGCGCAAGAAATTACAGCTTCTGGGCGCGAAACGGAAGTGAATCAGTTAATCGCCCGAATTAGCAGCACGCAACATAAGCTAATTGTGCTCTATGGACAGTCGGGGGTTGGCAAGAGTTCGCTGGTGAATGCAGGGTTAGTACCCTCCTTAGAGCAGCTAACCATCACCGCCCGCTGCGTTACCCCAGTAGTCCTGCGAGCCTACACGGATTGGATTAAAACGTTAGGTCAGTGTTTGTCAGCGGCTGTCACAGCGACGAGCGCGGCAATCAAGATTTTTCCTCCGCCCAGCACAACTAAGGCAATTTTGGAGCAACTGCGGCGTAACAATGAGCGCAATCTGTTGACGATGTTGGTGTTTGACCAATTTGAAGAATTCTTTTTTATCTGCCGCGATCGCACGAAGCGGCAGCAGTTCTTTGAATTCTTGCGCGACTGCCTCAACATTCCGTTTGTCAAAGTTATGCTGTCGCTGCGGGAAGACTATTTGCACCTGCTGTTGGAGTGCAGCCGCTACACCAAGCTAGAGGTAATCAACAACAACATTCTCGATAAAGATATCCTCTACCACCTGGGCAATTTCTCGCCAGAGCAAGCCACCGCCTTAATTCAAAGCCTGACAGCACGATCGCAGCTCTATCTAGAACCGGCGTTGGTGGAGGAATTAGTGCAGGAGTTAGCCGGAGATTTAGGCGAAGTGCGTCCGATCGAGCTCCAGGTTGTGGGCGACCAACTACAAACCGAAAAGATTCGCACCTTAGCGGACTATCGCCAGTTTGGCTCAAAAGCAGAATTGGTGCAGCGCTATCTGGCAGAAGTGGTAGCCGACTGCGGACCGCCGAACGGACGCACGGCGCGGCTGGTGCTGTATCTGCTTACCGATGAAAATAATACTCGCCCCTGTAAAACGCAAGCAGAAATCGCGGCAGATTTAGAAGCCCAACCAGAGCGGCTAGATCTAGTTCTGGAAATCTTCGTTCTATCTGGATTAGTCTCGGTGCTGCGCGAAACTCCTGCCGATCGCTATCAACTGATTCATGACTATCTTGTACTCTTCATTCGCCAAGAAAAAGAAGCTGAACTGATTGCAGAGCTGCAGCAAGAGCGGCAGAAGCGGCAATTAACCGAAGAGGCTCTGAGTCAGGTCGAAGCAGCAAAGCAATTGAAGGAAGCTGCCCTGCAGCGTACAGAAGAATCGCTGCGGCTGGAGGAAGAGTCGAAACGAGCCGCAGAGGCTGCCCTCAGACGGGAGGAAGAATCAACTCGCATCTTGATTGAAGCGAACCAGGAAGCCGATCGTCGGATTCGGCAGGGCTGGATTGTGCTCACGGCGCTGTCGGCTGTTGCTGCGCTCATGATGATTGCGGCTGGAGTGCTGCTGTGGCAGGTCAGTATACAGCGCAAGCGAGCAGAAAACGCAGAGTTTCAAAGCCTGCAGACGACGGCAGAAAATCTGTTTACTTACCACGATGAACTATCTGCCTTGATGAAGGGAGTTGAGGCAGGGCAACAGCTAAAGCGATCCCGGCAGGCATCAGATGCCTGGCTACCCTTCGCGCTCGTGCTGCAGCAGTTAGTCTACGGAATTCACGAAGCCAATCGGCTAGAAGGGCATCAAAATTGGGTGACTAGCGTCAGCTTTAGCCCCGATGGGCAAACGATCGCCACCGCCAGTTGGGATCACACCGTGCGGCTCTGGCAGCGCAACGGCACGCCAGTTCGTACGCTAAACGGGCACAGCGCAGCAGTTTCAAGCGTTCGGTTTAGTCCCGATGGGCAAGTGATCGCGTCAGCAGGCGATGATCGCATCCTACAGCTGTGGCGACCCGACGGCACACCGATTCGCTCTATACTGAACTCGTCCCCAATTTCGGAAGTCACCTTCAGCCCCGATGGAAAAATGCTGGCAACAGCCAACCAGGACGGCACGATTACCCTCTGGACCCTCACAGGTCAACGGCTGCAAATCCTGAAGGGGCACAGTAAAGAGGTTTTGGGAGTGAGCTTTAGCCCCGATGGGCAAACGATCGCGTCTGCTAGTGCTGATCGCACCGTGAAGCTATGGAGCCAAATGGGTCAGTTATTGAAAACGTTTCAGGGGCATCAAGGCGATGTTTCTTCTGTTAGCTTTAGTCCTGACGGTAAGCTGATTGCCTCCGCTAGCAAAGAACTAGGTCAAATCTTACTCTGGAACCGCGACGGGCAATTGTTCAGAACCATTAAAGGTCATTACGGTGGCATTCTCTACGTGCGCTTCAGTCCCGATGGCAAGACGATCGCCAGCGCCAGTGACGACACAACAGTGAATCTTTGGGATTTGAATGGTCACTTGCTGGAGCGGTTGGAAGGGCACGGTAATCGTGTTTCGGAGGTGAGTTTTAGCCCCGATGGTAAAACCCTAGCATCCTCCAGCTTCGATGAAACAGTGAAGCTGTGGCGCTTAGATGCCGGGGCACCAATTCAGCTTCAGGGAACTAGCGCTAGCTACAGTCCTGATGGTCAAATTTTGGCTACAGCGGACAGAAGTGGGACCGTCAGCCTTTGGAGGCAGGATGGGACGTTGCTGCGATCGTTTCCTGCCGCTAAAGAAAGTATCCAGTCACTGAGCTTCAGCCCCGATGGTCAAATTTTGGCTACGGCAAGTGGCGATGACTCCGAAGGGGGGACTGGTTCGCATCACACTGTCAAGCTGTGGAGTTTGCAAGGCCAATTGTTGGGTAGTCTACAAGGACATGGCGATGAAATCAGAAGCATTCACTTCAGCTCCGATGGGCAGACGATTCCTTCAGAGTTGCGCGGACCTCTAATTGCAACCGCCAGCGGAGATAAAACCGTGAAGCTGTGGAGTCGGGAGGGCAAATTGCGAAGCACGCTGCAGGGGCATGAGGATGGCATCAACAGCGTGCGCTTTAGCCCAGATGGGGAGACGATCGCAACTGCCAGCGGAGATAAAACCGTGAAACTGTGGAGTCGGGAGGGCAAATTGCTGACAACCCTGAAAGGGCACATGCAAGCAGTGATGACAGCCAGCTTCAGTCCCGATGGCAAGACAATCGCTACAGCCAGTGACGATAAAACCATCCGACTATGGAAATCTACGGGTGAATTGATTGCAACCATCCAGGATGAAGAGAGCGTTTCCGCAGCCAGATTTAGTTCTGATGGGCAAGTAATTGTTTCTGCTAACGGTAGTGGAGCAATTCAACTCTGGAGTTTAAGCGGTAAGCGATTATATACTCTCAAGGGGCACCATGATAGCGTTTTGGATGTTGGCGTTCGCTCCGATGGTCAAGCGATGCTCTCGGTCGGACTGGATAATCAGGTAAAAGTTTGGAATCTGGATCTAGACGATCTGCGGAGGCGGAGCTGTGATTGGCTCAACGACTACCTGGCTAGCAATCGGAGTTTGAACGATCGCGATCGCTATCTCTGCAATCCAGGGTTTAATCAATCCTCCGTGAATGATTAAAGATTACCCATCAAGGTACTGAGATTTTGCTCTGCCTAAGATAATGTAAGGGTAGCTAGTATTGCCCCCCACCTCAATGCTTCCGCGTCACGTCATCTGCTTATCAGCGACTTTGATTTGCATCCTGGGAGGTTGCCCTCCCGCTACTATTGCTCAATTTATACCTCAGACGGCTTCCACTTCCATCAACGCTGAGAACGCTCTGCAGCAAGGATTGAGTCAGGCAGAGCAGGGCAACTATGAGGCAGCGATCGCTGCCTACACTCAGGCATTGCGCCTGAATCCAACCCGTGCCGCTGCCTTCTACCAGCGAGGAGTTGCTCGCTTTTATCTACGGCAAACTCTGCCTGCCTTAAATGATTACAATCAGGCGCTTCAGCGTGATCCAAATTTTGCTGATGCCTACATTGCTCGTGGTATCGTGCGCTATGAGTTAGGAGGCACTCCAGGCGCAATCGAGGATTTCACGCAGGCAATTCGGTTACAGCCCAGGCATGCTACCGCCTACTATTACCGCGGCATTGCCTCTTTAGATCCCAAGCTGCCAACCTCGAATCCAGAACGGCTGCGATCGGCGATCGCCGACTTCACGCAGGCAATTCAACTCGACCCCAGCTTTGTCGATGCTTACAGCTACCAGGGGCTATCTCACTATCGCCTTAGAGACCTGCCCGCTGCTAAAGATGATTTTAGCCAGGTGATTCAACTCAATCCAGGGGATGACTGGGCTTACTATCGACGCGGGTTGATTCGCAGCGAGCTGCAGGACTATTCAGGAGCTATTGCTGACTACGACCAAGCGATTCGGCTAAATCCAGACTGGAATCCATTTGTTTACCGTGATCGTGGTAAGACGCGCAAGTACTTGGGGCTTGCCGGAGCAGAGGAAGATTTCGCCACTTTCCAACAGATATATCCCTTAATTTTTGGTACCAGTGCTTCCTCCAGACCCTCTGAAAATCCAGACGTATACTATCAGCAGGGAATTGAACTGCTCAAGCGAGGCATGAAACGAGAAGCCAAAAAACGATTTGAGCGAGCGGTCGCCCTCTATCAAAGCCGAGGAAATGTTTCTGGGCGCACTAGGGCAATGCAGCAATTGAAAAAAACTAAGTAACTACTCAGGTTTAAGTTTTTAAGGATGTTTCACGGGAGATGCAACAAGAACAGGTAGAATTTGACCGATGCGGTTGAATTTGTGCAAGACCAAATGAGCCAACGCAAGCCTTCAAGCCCCATTAGCCGAGAGGAAATTCGGGCGATTTACGCTCAAGGTGAGATCATCGCCTTAGTCGAGGGGTTGCTGGAGCGCATTAGTCAGTTGGAAGCACGCCTAGATCAGTTAGAGAATCAACAAAAGCAGGATAGTCGCAATAGTAGCAAGCCGCCATCTGGTGACGGGTTGGGTAAACGCACGAAAAGACTTCGGAGCAGGGGGGAGCGTTCCAGTGGCGGACAACCTGAACATCCGGGCCGCACCTTGGAATGGAGCGAGCAGGTGGATGAGGTGATAGTCCACCCAGTTTTGCAATGTGAGGCGTGTGGAGCCTCGTTGAGTGAGATTGAAGTTGAGAGCTGGTTGCTGCGTCAGGTGCATGATTTGCCGCCGCTGCGATGTGTGGTGAGAGAACATCAAGCCGAGGAGAAGCGGTGTCCTTGCTGTACAAAGCTGAATCAAGCAGTGTTTCCTGCCAATGTTAACAGCGTGGTGCAGTATGGTAGCGGTATCAAAAGCTTGATGGTGTACCTGATGGTGGGACAGTTATTGCCCTCAATGCGGGTGTGCGACTTGTTGCGAGAAGTTGTGGGGTTGGAGGTGTCAGAGGGGACGCTTTACAACACCTACACCCACTGTCATGAATCGCTGGAGACAATCGAGCTTCATCTCAAGCGTGCCATCCAACAAGCCGAGGTCGGGCATTTTGACGAGACAGGGATACGGGTTAACGGTCAATTGATGTGGCTGCATGTTGCGTGTACAGCCGCATTGACCTACTACTTCATCCACCCAAAGCGCAGACAAGTAGCGATGGATGCGATGGACATCCTGCCTCACTTTAGCAGCATAGGCTTTCACGATAACTGCTCAAGCTATGCCCATTACGCCTGTCAGCATGGGTGGTGCAATGCCCATCATCTGCGGGAACTGCTGTTTGTCGTAGAACGCTACGGGCAGTCTTGGGCAAACGAGATGATGACATTCCTGGTGGAAATTAAAACTCAGGTCGAGACCGCTAAAGCAGCTGGGTTCAGTGCTTTGAGTGCAATCCAGCTCAAAGAGTTTGAGCAACGCTACCAGCAACTTCTCAAGCAAGGTTTCCAGGACAACCCTATGCCTCCAACGGTTCTAGAGAAACCAAAATCTAGAGGTCGTCCCAAGCAAAATCCACCCAGGAATTTACTCAATCGGCTCTCCAATCAATCAGCCGTTCTTGCTTTTATGTACGACTTTCGCGTGCCATTTGATAATAATCAGGCAGAGCGGGATGTATGCATGATGAAGTTGAGGCAGAAGATCTCTGGAGGCTTTCGCTCCCTGGAAGGGGCTCGCTTATTTTATCGCATTCGTGGTTATCGTTCTACCTTGAGGAAGCAAGGCATTGAGGTGTTAGATGCCCTCAAACAACTATTTGAAGGAAACCCTATCTTCCCTAGTCTTCAACCTGAGTAGTTACAAAACTAATAGAAAACACCCATGATGAACCTAAAGCTTCCTCGGTTTAATCTCATAGTTCAGCTAATGACTGGAGTGTTAACTACGGCTGTCATTCTGAGTAACGTCACAACTGCTTTTGCAAAATCGACACAAGAGATTGTAGAACTTGCTAAACCAGTCACTGTTCAAATTAATGGAGACTTTGATGACAGTACTGGCATCATCATTGCCAAAAAGGAAAACCGATATCTTGTCTTGACCACAAGTCACGGACTAGAGAAATCACCGAAACATACGATTCACACCCATAACGGTAAGACCTACCCAATGACCGTGGTATACAATTTTCGCCAGAGCCAGAATCCTCTGGATCTGGCGCTCGTCGAATTTACTAGCTCCGATCTCTATCCTGTAGCAACATTGGGAGATTCAAACCAGTCCCAAGTCAGTGATCCGGTCTATGCGTATGGCTACCCTGATATTGGCGGACAAGAGTCCAGCAGCCGTAGCGCCCAATTTACTGGCGGCAGTATGACGAGCCGCACGGGTATTGAAAATTCCTTCTTGCACACGGCAGCAACCTGGGGTGGCATGAGCGGTGGCGCAATGTTTGATACGGATGGTCGCGTGATTGGGGTGATTCAAGCCAACCTGCGCGGATTGACCCAAGGAATTGGCCCAGAGGTTGAGGGCGGTTCGACTCCGTTTAATCAGGCGATTGCCATCAATGCTTTTACATCTGCCATGCCGCTGTCTGCTCCCGCCACACTAAGCGCCCAGGATCTAATCGTTGACCGCTCCATCCCTGTCATCCGGCGAACGAAAGCTCATGGGTTCTTTGTGCAGGGTATGAGCGCCTATAGTCAGGGAGATGCGCTGAGCGCCATTAATTCCTTCAGTCAATCGCTGCAGTCTGATCCAAAGTATGCCGATGCTTATTTTGGTCGAGCGCTAGCTTATGCCAAATTTGGCAACTACACAAACGCGATCGAGGACTGGAGTTCGGTGGTACGCCTCGAACCGAAGTATATAAAGGCCTACTTCAATCGAGGGCTGATTCGCTACCGCACCCGTGATTTTGCCAACGCGATCGCAGATTACACTCAAGCCATCAAAATTGACTCCAGTGACCCACTCCTCTTTGTCAGTCGGGGAGTTGCCTATTACAAAGCCAACGACGGAAAGCAAGCGATTTCAGACTTTAGTGAGGCAGTCAAGCTAGACCCGAAGTATGCAGAAGCCTTCTATCGACGGGGAGAGGTGCACTCTGAGTTGCAAGACAAACGAGCGATCGACGATTACACACGAGCGATTCAGCTTAAACCGGACTATGCCAGTGCTTATTTTGGTCGAGGCTATGCCCGCTGCAGTTTAACTCGCGATCGCTCAGGCGCACTATCAGATTTCCAAACTGCTGTTAACTTCTATCAGGCTCAGGGAAAGATTTCCGAGCATCAGCAGGCGTTAGATAATCTCAATCGGCTACAGCGCCAGCCCAGATTATGCAACGCTCAGTAATCCCTCTCTCAAGAAACACTTTCGACTCTAGGGGAGTGGGGTACAACTTCAAAGCCCAGAGACTGAGCTGTTTTCTTCAAGTGTTTAACTAGGCGTTCTCGGTATTTTTGCTTGTAATAGTCTTCTCCGGGATCAGCATAAATTCCCCCGGTAGACCAGAGCTTGTAAAACAGACGAGCAATCTTATGAGCTGTGGCTGTGATTGCTTTGGGTGCTCCTAAACGAGACTGCAGGCGTCGATAAAATGCCCCCAAGGCTGAATGACTATGGCTGACCGCTTGAGTCGCTAACGAAAACCATTGGCGGCCCGATTCACCACCGAGCGAGTCTGAGAACTCAGCGACTTGCCTCCGGTAATCCACGCTCCTAGACATAATCCCAGCTAGGAACAAAAGTGCTTGACACTGGGGAAACGCTTGGGGTCTAAGCCCACCTCAGAGAGAATCGTCTGAACACTCAACGCATCGAGTCCATTCATCTGGGTGAAATTGATGCCACTCACTCGATATAACTACACCCGCAGTCAAAGGCAGGCGCATTTTGAGTCGTCTTCCGCCGTTTGTTCTTCGCACTCGGTGGCGGCTGGTCAGTTTTGGTATCAAAGCTCATCAGACACTGCTCAATTTGTACGTCACAAGCCGCAATCTGCTGTTGATGCAGATCATAGAGCGCTAACTCTTGTTGCAGAATGAACACTAATTCAGCCTGGTAGTTGCCACTAAGGGCCTTAGCGATCTCGTCCTAGCTACTGCGGATACGCAAGTGCTTGAGGGCAGCTAAGGCTTGAGGATCTCGTTCTCCTGCGACAATGGCTCGAATAATCGACATCCCTGTTAAGCCGGTAATGTCGCTAATCACCTTGTGCAGGTGCAGATTCATTAGCTATTTGACGATGAGGTGATTCTGATTGTCTTTATTTTTGTCGGTTTAGGTTTCATTCTGGCTGGGCTGATTAGGGCTCTGCTGCCGCTGCAAATTCCGATTGAAATCACATCAGTGGTCGTCTTGTTCAATGTTTGTATGCAATGTATTCAACGGGGCGATCGCTCTTAAAGCGCTCTCTACAACCTATAGCTAGAGAGCGCTTTGTTAATTCTATGAAAGGTCTGCAAATTCTTTACCCTTGATTGGGATGGTTAGTCAGCTTCAGAGAAAAGGTTTTCTAGTTCGGTTAGTAACTTCTCAAGACGCTTTTGCTTTTTAGAATTATTCCAAACCTTAGAGCGCTTTGACAAACGATAAGCATTATCTAAGACACTTTTGAGTGAGTGCTGGGTAGAGCTGGTTGATTCAGCGCTGGCAGTTTTAAGACTTGCAACTCGTTCCTTGATTTGTGCCAAAGAGAGGTTTTGAGCGATCGCCTCCTCTAAAATCTCCTGCCGTTTCTGTTCATCTTGGATGCGAGCGATCGCTCTGGCCTTTGTATATTCAAGCTTTCCTTGGCGGAGAGCTTGCAGAATATCAGCGGGTAGGTTGAGGAGCGGAAGACGGCTAGTGCGGAAGGATTCAGGAGTGAAGCGTCCGATACCAGAGAGGACTGTTTGGATGGTTTTGAATTGGAGGAAAACGTTTTCCTCCAGTTCTTGCTCTCGATTTTTAGCGTGGTTGGCACGGTTAAGAATGGACATTACATTGGTTGTGTCTCCTTCAATCGCGATCGCTAACAGTTCTAGAATGGCTTCAGTTTCTTCAACTGGGTTCAGGTCTTCCCTTTGAAGGTTTTCCATCAAGGCGATTTGGAGGGCTTCCCTGTCACTTAGCTCTTTACTGACAATGGGGACTTCTGCTAGTCCAACTGTTTGGGCGGCTTTGAGCCGTCGTTCCCCAGCTACCAATTCGTATTTATCATTACGCAGAGGACGCACCAGCAGAGGTTCTAGAATTCCATGCTCCTGGACGGACTGAACCAACTGCTGCATTTTGTCAGGGTCGAAGTAGCGGCGAGGTTGCTTTTGGGGCAACTGAATCCTGTCAATCGCGACGGATTGGCCCGCTTGAGTTGGTAACTCGTCTAGGAGGCGCACGTTGTTCAGTTGGTACTCAGGAAGCGGTTTTCGTCGTGCCATTACACAGCCTCTAATGCGTCGGTAATTTGGTTGAGGATATCGACCACTGGATGTTTGGGGAAACTGAGTGCTAAGGGTTCATGCAGTTGAGCGGCATCTGCAAAGGCGATCGCCCTTGGAATGGGAGGGAAAACGGTTGCTACGCTTGACAACTGATTCTGCACAGTACTCAAGCTAGTCTTGCCTTGAACCGTTTGTCCTTCGTGCATAGTGGGAATAAAGCCTGCAATTTTGAGCTTGCGGTTGGCTCGTTGGCGGACACGAGCCACCGTATCAAGCAGCATGTCGCAACCAATCAGACTTTTGTAGTGCGTCTGGATAGGAACTAAGACATGGGTTGAGGCCACCAAGCTGATGTAGCTGAGGATCGCTAAGCTGGGCGGGCAATCGATCAAAATGAAATCGTAACGGTCTTGCACTGGCTCCAAGGCATCTTTGAGGCGAACTTCACGGAACTCCGCTAGGACCAGTTCCATTTCTGCACCGCTTAGTTGGATGTTGGTAGGAGCTAGATCTAAGCCATGCAGGTTAGTGTGGATGGGTAGCTCTTCATCGTGAACGATCGCGTGGTAAATGGTTTTAGAAAGTTTATAGGCTTCTACCCCCATGAAATTGGTGAGGGATGCTTGAGGGTCCATATCTACTAGTAGAACGCGATGGCCCCGCTGGGCTAGCTGGTAACCCAGGTTCATAGTGAGGGTGGTTTTGCCAACGCCTCCCGACTGGTTGAAGAGGGAAATGATTTTTACCACAGCCAACTTTTAGGCGACATCAAAGAGTGTAGGGGATTGTGGTTGAATTGTGCCCTATTTCACTACTATCTCATTCCGAGACTTAAGGGCATCGAGCAGAAGCGATCGTGTATTAGGTTGTGGGCATCTTAACTCTGGTTCTCGCTAGACTTCCAGTAAGCCTGGGAAACAGGACTAAGGTACTCACTCTAAGCAAAATTCTTTGCTGGCAGACCCAACAAATATTAAGGAAAAGGACAATGACAGCCTTGTGGTATTACAAGCAGATAGATCAAGAAGTTGGTCCGCTCTCCCCTAACGACCTGGTGCAAGCAGTTGCTCAGGGTCTCATTGCGCCAGAAACGGAGGTACGCCAGGAACTAGGAGAGTGGATGCCTGCTTCGAAAGTAAGTGGATTGTTTGAAAGGGCAACCCGTACAAACCAGTCAGTCGCTATAGCTAACGGAGCAGCTGGACTAAAGCCTTCATTAGCTTCTCAGAACTCAGGTGATGTCATTGAAGTTCTTGATTCTGCTGTGCATGGGGGTTTTAAGGTAGAAGTCTTGGGCTACCGTAGTTTGTCAGGGTCTCACGACCCCTCTACCGCACAAACAGTTTTCTTTGCAAACCAAGCTGGGCTAAAGCTTAAGCAAGTGAAAGTTACGCTTCAGAATCATGAGGTGCAAATCGAAGCTGGGGCCTTGCACTACATGCATGGTCGTTTGGAGATGGACAACAAGGCTGGGGGAGTAGCTGGCCTAGGGAAAGCGATGCTCAACAAAATGTTGACGAATGAGGCAGCGTTTAAGCCGCGTTATCGAGGAACAGGCGAGCTTTACCTAGAACCATCGTTTGGCCATTTTCTGATTTACCAACTTCGTAATGAGGAGTTAATTGCCGATAAAGGGTTATTTTTCTGTGCCGAAGGATCGCTGGAAGTTGGGGTTGCAATGCAGAAAAATCTCTCATCAGCGTTCTTGGGTGGTGAGGGATTATTTCAAACGAGGGTGAAAGGCAATGGTATTTGTGTATTTGAATTGCCTGTGCCTGCTAATGAGGTCCGCTGCGTTCAACTGAACAATGAGACACTGAAGGTGGATGGCAATTTTGCCTTGATGCGGACGGGCAACATCGAATTTACAGTAGAAAAGTCAACGAAGAGCCTGTTTGGAACGTTCACAAGTGGAGAAGGCTTGCTGCAAACCTTTCGAGGAACAGGCAAAGTTTGGCTGGCTCCAACTCAAGGGATTTATCAGAGAATCCAGTTGGGCGGCATGAGCAGTTTGAGTGTGACTCAAAAATCCTCAAATACGACAACTTAAACAGCAGCCATTCCTTTCTGATTTGCAGTTGATTTTCCTTAAAGTCAATTAACTGATGTTTTTGAACTGACTGCTAGCGCGATCGCTTCTTTTGCTGTTTCTGGGGTGGAGTGCGGTGAGCGCCGAAGTACTTTTCGCTGCGATAGCGGAGCCAGACTCGTAGGACTTGGGGGATTTGGTCTTTTTGCTCGGGAGTCAGGGTGTTGTAGAGAGCTAGGGCGCGATCGCGTTCTCGGCGGCAGGCAGCATTGTTGTGAGCATCCCAGTAGCTTCTAGCAACTCGAATGCGACGGCACACTTCTTGGACGAGTTCTGGCCCGGATAGGGGACGTTCTTCTTTTGCCACTTCTATGCGGGTTCGGTGGGGGTGAGGCGGGCCAGTTCTTGAGCTTCTAACACGGCTAGCTCTGTAGCGGCATTGGCTAATTGCTTGGCAATATTGACGCGGATGCGTGGGTCGGCTTGCTCACAAACTTCACGGCTGAGCATGCGGACTCGATAGCGGTAAGCGATTAGGGATTTTGGATCAAGGACTCGCATGGGTCAGGGCTCTACAAAAGTTTCAATGTTCAGCAACACCCGTTCTGACTCTAAGTATACGAACAAAATCAGGATCAGGTCTTCATCGCTGGTGACTTGGAATTGGAAGGCTGCGGCGACCGGTTCGACTCGGGGATGGGTGGCGATCGCAATGTACTGACCCGGAGTGACATCAACCAGTGTCGCACTGGCGTAGGTGAGGTCAGCGGTCTGCTGAACGGCGAGTTTATTGCCTTGCTGGATGGCAATGCTGAAGGGAATGCCCTCGATGGAGGTCAGGGCTTGGCCGACTTCGTTACGGATGTTAAGAATGAGAACGGCCATGTAGGCGCTGTTAGAGTGAAAGGTACGAGGTTGAGTTACAGGAGCGATCGCGGATGATTGCTAGCCCAGAGTCCCGGTATTCTACCCCAGAAGAGTATTTAGAGTGGGAGGCACAACAGCCACTCCGGTATGAGTATGTGGGTAGCGAAGTGTTTGCCATGACTGGGGGGACGGTGGCGCACAACACGATCGCGCTGAATTTGGCTGCGGCGTTGCGGGGACATGTGCGGGGTGGGCCTTGTCGGGTGTTTATGGCCGATGTGAAGGTGCAGGCTCAAGCTCAGGGGCCGTTTTATTACCCGGATGTGATGGTGAGTTGTGATGAGCGCGATCGCTCGGCGGTGCGGTTGATTCAGTACCCGTCGCTAATTGTGGAGGTGTTGTCACCAAGTACGGAGGCGTATGACCGAGGGGGCAAGTTTGCTCAGTATCGCCGGATCTCAACGCTGCGAGAGTATGTGCTGATCAATGCGGAAACGGCAGAGGTGGAGTGTTTCCGGTTGAATGCAGCGGGCAAGTGGGAGTTGAACCCCTACGGTGAGGGGGAGGAGGTCTATCTAGAAAGCCTCGATTTCTCCTGCCCGATCGCGCTGATTTATGAGGATGTAGCGTTCACACCTCCAGCTTGAGTTGCTTCGCTTGTCTACCTTTGGTCTTTTTGCCGTTGTCTGCCTTCTCGCGCTCGGCTCGGATGCGCTCAAGTAAAACCGATGCAGGTTCATCGTTGGGGTCTTGCTCAACGAGTTCACCCCGGAAAGCTTTGGCGAGAATGGATTGATTGAGGTGATCGAGATGGGGTTGAGCAATTTTATACTCCTGCTCAACTTTATAAATTGCCTTAAGAAATAGACCAATCCTCCTAATGATCTCTTTCTGTTCTTCTAGAGGAGGCAAAGTAATGTGAAAGGATTTAGCTTCTGGAAAATATATTGTTGTGTGAGTTGTTCCCTTACCAAATTTCAATAGATGTTCATTCTCGGCGAGAAGGGCGTACATAAGAAAGTCGGGAAGCAAGGCATCACTACAAATCCAATTCACGAAATCTTGGCTAGTTGCCATTGGCTTTCCCATGATCACAACATAGCCTACTGATGCAGTCCTTGATAAACAAACTGTGTGTTTTGGGAGCAGCCTAGCTGCTGAATTTTCTAAACCTTTTTCATTAGTATGCTGACATGTATCGAAAATGTGTTTGCCATGATGTTCACGTGCATCGGCAATCCCGAGCCAGGCTATATCCCCGTCCCAGTATTCTGGATGCTTCCTACTTGGAGTATGACCACTCTCTAAGCGAGCAATTTTAAGTAAAGGGACTCTACACCAGTTTTTAGGAACTGCTGTTTGGGGATCTCCAACACTCAATGCTGCGCGTCCCGGAATGATATTGATCGTTGCTGCGCGTCCTGTTGTTTTACCAGAGGTGAGCTGAGCCGTAGTACGTTCTACCAACTCTTGAGCAGTTTCAATATCTGGGTTTTCTTCGCGCCAGTCGGCTGTTAAATCGCCTCGGAAGGCAGCAGCAAGGACAGATTGACGGAAGCGATCGCACAATTCTGGAATGGCTTCAAGGGCTTGTTTTGCACGTTGATGGCGATCGCGCAACTCCTCAATCTTGGCAACAATCCGCTTCTGCTCATCAAGAGGCGGAAGAGGAATGGGAATCCGATTAAGGTTTTTTTGATTTAGTTTAGGTTGTGCTGAACCAGATATATAAAACCTTAAATCGGTCGAGTTAATATAATCTCGTAGATAAGAATTTAATACTAAATCTTTAATTACTTGAACAACATGAGCGTGGTTATTTACCCAAAACTTGCCATTAGCATTAAATGCAATTGGAGTTGAGCGGCTCAACAAGTTTGCTCCATCCTCGGCAATTAGTAAGTACTCTCCTTCAAAAATGTAATCATCAACATAGTCAATAATTCCAGAGGCTCCATAGTAAGGAAAATCCCCCTGCCTATTTTGCCGATCTGAGCTACTTACTGGGATTCTTGTACCATCATAGTTGGTGGTGACATCTGCAAATTCTGCCCATTGCCAACCTTCAGGCAGTTCAATCAATTCGTTACTCATACCTTGTAATCAAATCAAAAATTATGGAAGCAGAATTTAACGTGGAGATGGGCGATCATTCTGTTAAAGTGAATCTTCCTCTGGGAGAGGTGGTAATAACCCTTCAATATGTACCAGTAAACCAGGTAAAAGCGCTTCAATAATCTGCCACAAGTTTTCCTGGTTGACCTGCTCATAGCGGTGAGCAATTACATTTCTTAGCCCAATGATGTTGCTCCAATCAATCTCTGGATGTAGTTGTTGAAACTCTAGTGATATCCGGCGGGCAGCTTCTCCTAAAATTTCAAACTGGCGCTCCACCGCACTTTGCATAAAAATGCTGTTTAAATAGTCTTCCAGCGAAGAATTTTGGGTAAACTCTAAAATCCGCCGAATCGCCTGCGCCATATCCCACAGAGAAGCGGCATCGCGATCATTAATTTGCATAAACTACTCGATGGGTCTTTAAGATATTGGCTCGACGATAGGGGTTCTTTAACTCTTTTTTCTGAACTAGATCAACCTTGCGCTCAAATGCTGTTTCCAGTTCCCTTTGCATCTCCATCAAATCAAACAAACTCCATCGCCGACTCGGTGCAAAAGTAATTAAAACATCGACATCACTATCGGAGCGAAAGTCATCTCGTAACACCGAGCCAAACAGCGCAAACTCAGTAATCTGCCAACGCTGACAGTACGCCTCGATATCTGATAGAGAGATGTGGAGGCGATCGCGGATTATTTGCTGTAAATCAAGGTCAAGATTATACATAATCAGCGTTTGTAATAATGGTTTCAATACCTGCGATCGCCTTTAATGAGTTGTTGCGAATCGTTGGTTGTTCCTATTCTAAAGTTGGCATTCCCACCGAAGCACTGGTTGCCTCTGCTGCTTCCTCCCCTTCCAGCAACACCATCAGCGCTTCCATTTCCTTCGTCGCAATCCGCAACTTCTCCATAATCTCAGCCGCGATCGCCTCCGGTTCTGGCAGGTCATCCCCCGACTGCAAACTCTCATCCCGCAGCCAGGAAATGTCTAGGTTTTCGTTGCGCTTGGCAATCTGCTCTCGCGTAAAGCAGCGGAACCGTCCCTCCTCACCCAAATCCACCCGCGAGCTACTACCGTTCGGGGCATCGCCATAGCACTGCTCAAACTCTGCAAAATGCTCACGAGTCAGCGGAATGCGCTTGCCAAAGCTGGGCATGTTGGTTCGCATATCGTAAATCCACACGGCCTGGGTGTTGCCCTTCTCTGTCTTGCCTCGCTGGAAGAACAGCACATTGGTTTTCACCCCCTGCGCGTAAAAAATCCCCGTCGGCAATCGCAGAATCGTGTGCAGATTGCACTTGTCCATCAAATCTGCCCGAATCGAGCGCCCCTGCCCATCCTCAAACAGCACGTTGTCGGGCAACACCACCGCTGCTCGTCCCCCCGGTTTTAGCGATCGATAGATGTGCTGCAAAAACGCCAACTGCTTGTTGGAAGTGGGATAGGTGAAGTCATCCCGCGTCGGCATTCCTCCACCCTTCTTGGTGCCGAACGGCGGATTCGTCAAAATCACATCAGCCTTCGCCAACCGCTGCCCATCGGGTGCCAAGGTATCGCCCAGCGTCACGGCCCCCTCAATCCCGTGCAGCATCATATTCATCAGCAACAAGCGGTGGGCGTCCTGCACCAACTCAATTCCATAAAATGCTTGCTGCCGCTGAAACACCTGCTCCGCTTCGCTCAGTTCAAACAACTCATCCGTGCGCTGCTTGATGTAGCGGTCTGCCGAAATCAAAAATCCACCTGTCCCCGCTGCGGGGTCTTGGATCAGTTCCCCTGACTGCGGCTGCATCAGCACCACCATGCAGTCAATCAACGGACGCGGCGTAAAGTACTGCCCTGCCCCCGACTTCTTCTCACTTGCATTCTTCTCTAGCAACCCCTCATATAGGTCACCCAACCCTTCTTCCTTAGCTGAGTACCAGTCCAGCTCATCAATGCTCTGCACCAGTTTCTTCAGGATGCGTGGTTGCTTTACCGCTGTCTGAGCATTGGCAAAAATCGCTTGCACTCGTTGCGCCGATTCCTCCGACCCCAAATGCAGCAACGCCGCTCGGTAAAACGTCAGTTGCTCCACCCCGTCTTTGTTAGTTAAATCGCCCCAGCGATAGCCCTCCGGTAACTGCCCTTCGTTCCCCGTCTCCTGCATCATCTTGAGAAACAGCAGGTAGGTCAGCTCGGTCACGTACTGCAAATAAGTAATGCCATCGTCCCGCAGGACATGACACAAACTCCACAGCTTTTGGACAATATCACTCGTTGCGCTCATCGGATTCCTAGGCGATCGCGGTTACCGTAGAACCAAAGTTCTCAGCTTATCTAGCGTATGCAAAAACCAGCATCAGTCAAGAGCCTGGAAAATCTTGGACGAGTTCGCCTCTCCCAAAACTTCTTCATGCGCGACTTTCTCTACAGCGAAGTGGCCAACTTCTACAGCATTCCTAACATTCCCGAAGATCCAGACTTGGCGATCGCGGCAAACAAACACCTCTGCGAAGAACTTCTCGAACCGCTCCAAACCACCTTCGGACGCATCACCATCCGCTCTGGGTACCGCGCCCTCGAAGTTGATCGCATCCGCAACGAGAAAAACTTAGGTTGCTCCGACAACGAAGCCAACCAAGCGGGCCACCTCTGGGATCAACACCTAGAAATTTCTCATCCTCAAAGGCAACATCGCCTCAAGTGCCACGCTCCAGTACTACATCAAAGAACCCAACGAAGTTTTGGGAACTTTGCTAAATCCTTTTCAAGCTTGTCTGGCTC
The DNA here is from genome assembly GCF_014695385.1 of Trichocoleus sp. FACHB-46. Taxonomy (NCBI): domain Bacteria; kingdom Bacillati; phylum Cyanobacteriota; class Cyanophyceae; order Leptolyngbyales; family Trichocoleusaceae; genus Trichocoleus; species Trichocoleus sp. FACHB-46. Next base: position 55,874 of record NZ_JACJOD010000067.1, read on the forward strand.
AAATTGGTATTTGACGATCGATTTAGTTCAGGTTTGAGATGCTTAGCTTCATGGTTTAGGAAAGTCGCAAGCCGATTGTGAATACGCTGTACACCTAATTGTGATTGTCCAGATAGCTGATAACAGAGTAGAATTTTTTCCTTTTCCGCAATTTCTAATGTTGCTTTCTGATAGAAGTAACAAAGTCTATAGCTCCCTTGAATAGAACTATATTCTCTAATTTTCTTATTGTTAATCTTGGCGTCTTTCCCTCGATAGTCAAGAATAGATTTAGCATCCTTAACGGCTTGAGAAACTAATTTTCTATAATTGGATTCATCTTCGCTTAAATGCTCTATATCAATGGCGGACAGAGCTATTTCAGAATTGCGGATTGTTGGATCTTGTTCTGCATTGGGAGTTCCTTTCTTGAACTCCTGTGCAAACGACTGAATATTGTCAAGATAATCCTGGTTCCGTCCTGTTTCCCTAGCTCTAAAGTACCAAACTCGTAAGTCGTTAAGACAAGGAATATAATGCTGAAGATGAATTTCAAGGGTTGAGTTCAGTAATTCTCCATGAACTACTTTATTGGGCATAGTTACTTGATGTAACTTAGCGCTCTCAAGATTGGCGTTACTAATATCAGCATTTGTTAAATTTGCATAGCTTAGGTCTGCATTTTTTAGATTAGCCTCTCTAAGGCAGGCATTTGTGAAATCTGAAGAACTTAAGTTTACATCTGCAAAATTAACTTTACTTAAATCTTTATTCTTAAAAGTTGCTCCGTGAAGGTCACAAGTTGTACGAGGATTGTGCTGTCTCCACTCATTCCAAAAATCTGTGCCCCTATCTAGAATCTCTAGCAGACGTTTGAAGTTTTCAGCTTCTCGATTGCTCCATTGTGATCCATCCCATTCTCCCCAGTCACTGTTTTCCATAAGGCATGCCTGACCCCTTGAAATTAACTAACTTCCTGCCAAACGTAATCGCCAACCTCTATCAAAATCGTCTCTAATTGACCGTTAAAAGTCTTGTTCAATCGATCGAAACCACCGCCTTGAGTTCTAAACTCGCCTTGATCTAAAGCTTCCCGATCAACAATCGTTTCGACCTTCAATTGCTTGCCAATGCGCTCCAGCCATTTCCGCTGTGGTGGTGTCCAAGCTTGACTTGCCAAAATTTGCTTAATCGCTCGATCCACGCGATCGCTGTAAGGAATCAGCGCATCACCCAAAGCGGCCTGCCGGATAAAGCCAATAATGGAAGCTGCAATATCCTCGTTGGTCGCGTCTCGCCAAGCTACCTGGAGTGTGGTTTCTGAGTAGCCCTTCGCATCCAGTAATAGCTTCAGTTCCTTCAATTGCGCCCTCGTTAGCTCTCGAGGTCGTTGTGTCACCACCATCAACGCTGGAATTTGGTTCAGATTCTCCAGTAAAAAGGCCTTGAAGCTGTCCAAATAGTCTTGAGGTCGTTCCGCATTGCCATAGCCCCGCTCGATGCTGTGTAGCTCGTCTGCGTGGTGAGAAATCAAGATTGGAGCCATCCCCCCATCCTGCCGATCCAAAATCTCCGCGATCGCCTTCCGCTGCCGGAACCATTCCCGCACCTGCGCCGAATCACTCTGCTTCAAATGTGGCACTAGATCGCCAACAGGCATCCCGGCGATCGCCTCAAGCTGTTCTCGGTTACTGTCACTCAAATGCTGTCGCTTCCGCTGCAACTTCGCCAAAAGCTGATCCAAAATCCCCTCAACGGCTGCTGGTTCTGTCACAGTCTCCATTTCATCAATCAGTTGCGTAAACGAAATGTTGGGATTGACCACCACTGGCTTCATCGTCGAAACCGGGGCGATCGCCTCGTACAGATTTACCGCATCAAAAATGCGAAACGCCTGTTTCTGGGTGCCATCATCAAAAGTGCAGAGCCGAGTTGCCCGCCCCAACATCTGCTCGTAAAGAATCCGCGATTTGACTCGTCGAATAAACACCAAATTGCAAATAGACGGCACATCAATTCCCGTCGTCAACAGTTCCACCGTCACGGCAATCTTCGGGTTCACCTCATTGCGGAACTGCCGAATCAACTGCAACGGCTTGTCCACACTTCCCGTGATTTTGGCGATCGCCTCATCCTCCACGCTGCCATACTGCTGAGCGATCGCCTGCTTCAGTTGATCCACGACAATATCGGCATGGCTATCAGTCGCACAGAAAATCAGCGTCTTTTCAGGCAGTGAAGGGTCAATGTTCTTAGCGATCGCCTCACAAACAACGCGATTAAACTCTTCTGTGATCACCCGCTTATTGAACTGCTCCACTTCTAAGCGCACTTCATCGGGTGCATGTACCAAATCCAACTGCCCGGTTTTGGGGTCGAAGAACTCCATCTGCTCGCCCGGATTCCAAACCATCCCCGATTCCGAGAGCTTGGTTTTGATTTGGAACGGTGGCTCATGGTCAATCAAGTAGTTATCGATCACCGCTTCTCGATAACTGTAGGTGTAGACTGGCTCGCCAAAAATCTCCGTGGTGTGCAGTGCTGGGGTTGCTGTGAGGCCAATCTTGACCGCATCAAACTGCTCCAACACTCGTCGATACTTGGAGATGTAATCGTTATAGTCACGAAACTCCAACTCCGAATCGCTCAGCTCGCGATCGAGCAGGTAGCCTCGGTGGCACTCATCCACCACAATGCAGTCGTACTGGTCCACAGTGGGTACAGCCGCTTCATCGCTGGGGTAAAGAATTCGCTTCACGAAGCTTTGAACCGTGGCGATGTGAACCTTCGTTTCTGTATCAGGTGTGGTGTCCTTTAGCTCCTTAATCTCAAAAATGTCGGCAAAGGTTTGCAAACTCTCCATGCGGGAGTCCTTAAAAGCATTCGTTGTTTGCTCCCCTAAAGCGGTGCGATCGACTAAGAACAGCACCCGTCGGAACCGCTTGGTTTTTAGCAACCGATAAACCAGGGCAATACAAGTTTTAGTCTTGCCTGTACCCGTCGCCATTGCCACCAGCAACTTCCGTTCATCCCTGGCTAAAGCTGCCTCTACAGCCCGAATCGCTTTAATCTGGTATTCCCGCAACTTCAGCCCATAATTAAAGCCTTCCTGGGCCAGCCGTTGATGAGCCTGGTCATGATCTTGAGCCAGCATCTCGCTCAAACCTTGAGGTGTATACCAGCTCTGCAAAGGTCGGCGCAAGTTTTCAGAACGGCGCAAGTCACGAAACCAAATCCCGCTCTTGGTCTTGATTTGCTCCAGAAACTCTCGGCCATTGGTCGCGAACGCAAACGGAACTTTGTACTTTTCCCAAGGTCCGCCCGGTAAAACTTCTCCACCTTTCACTTGGTAGTCTCGGCTATAGCGCTGCGCTTGATCGAGCTTCCCAGGTACATCAAGCCCCTGCCGCTTAGCCTCTACTGCTGCAACCGCTTGCAACCCAACAAAGAAGACATAATCCGCAGGCCCGCTTTTGGTTGGCCATTCAGCGATCGCTAGGTTCTTTCCCTTCTGAGGCCGAGTCCCCTTCTGATAAGTCAATAGCTCTGAATCAACCTCCCATCCTGCTGCTCGCAATTGGGCATCAATTAACCTGCGGGTTTCACGCTCATCCAGATCAACTAATGTGTCTTGAGCTTGAGCGATCGCAGCTTGAATCACGGGTTGAGGTTGGCTGGCTGCGGCTGCCTGAATCTGGGCTAAATTCTCCAGCAGTTCCTGATTCTTCGCTGCCACCTCTTGCGCTAATTCTTCAGCGACCAACCGTCGTTGTGCCTCGGCATCAGCCAGCGCTTGGGCTGCCTCTGCGGTTGATAGCGTGTTCCGAACTTCCTCCCGCAGCTGTTCTAATTCTGCTTTGAGTTCTAGCGTCTCTACTGCTGGATCTGGGGGTGGAATAAACGGCCCAGGATCAAAGTTGGAATTTTTTGTGAAAACTTTGTGGAACCAAACGGCTAAGTAACGGGCATATTTCAGGCAGCTCAACGCCTGCCGCTGATTCCCGGTTAGACCATGCGTTGCTTTGTTACCTGCCATCCGCAGCTCATGGAATAAGCGATCGACATCCCCTCTTAAGAGATTGCGATCGCGCAACCGCCTGAGCAAATCGATCTGCCGCTCCTCAGGGGACTTATATAACCCAACTTTTGCTGCTGTCAACTGAGCCAGCAACTCCCCAAATTGCCGCAGTTTAATCAAGCAAGTATTGGAATCAGTGGCAAAATACCGTTCAGCTAAAGCACCCAGCCGAACGAGTTGCGGATCATGAACTTCCAGAAAGGCAAAGTTTAGCGATACCAGCATCTTGTTATGTAGGACATCCATTAGTAGGTTCTCTCCATGAGAGAACTACCTAAACTCAATCGTTAGCGTTTTGCTTAGAATCCCCGAACTAATCAGGTTTTAACCCACTTAGAGTAAAAATCTGATGAGATACCTGTAAAAAGCTCAACAAGCTTCATGCTGGATTGTTTGATTTGCGGGACTTTGTCGAAGGCTGGGTTAAAGAAGTTCGGGGGCGATCGCCCCCGAACTTCTTTAACCCATCTGGAATCAGCCTCTTAGCTTTTGAGCCAGAAATAGTTCACCCGAAGCAGCGTTTCGAGGATGTATGCCCAATAAGTAAGATCAAGGGCTGACTTTTCGAATGGCGGATCAGCTTGTTTGAGACCGCCAAAACCCAGTTTTTCTTTCTTTCCGTTGAAATTAGGAGAGATCGCTGGGCAGATCAGGTAAACTACTCATCAAGCTTTATGGAGGCAGAGTTTGTGGTGATTTTTAGGGTTGTTGGTCTAATTGCTAGAGCTGAGGAGATGAACATGCTCTAGGAACCATAAAAGCCAAAACCCCAACTGCGGACACAGAAGGGGCTAAGAAGGCTTTTATATTTGTTCGGAATCGGAATAGAGGGGACTCTAACTTGTATGCTTGGACGGCCTGCAGTTAAGTCACCCACTGTGCCATGCGTCTATATTACGGTCATTTGGCAAAAAGTGACAAGATCTTTTGCACCGTTTCTAAAAAGGCGAATGGCTTTCTATTCCTCTCTACACCAGGGATGGAGCGCATCGAAGAAAAACGAGGAATTTTCTGGTTGTCTAAGCCAGTCTTAGAGAAAACTTAGCCATTCTCAATTTGCGGATCGCTCTCTCCCTGTCCAGCCGTTATTTCGGGACAGAGAGACCATGCATAGCTACTGTGACGATCACCTGCATCAGCAGCGTGACCAGTCGTACTTACTCACTTTGCACCCTCTGTCCCCTTGCCCCCACCGGACTAGAGAGTTGCATCATGCCACGAAAACAAACACCTGCCTGTGCAAGTCAGGCGATCGCCCCAAAGCCCACTCGTCAGCGTTTACCTGAACCCTTACCCCGCGACCTTTTAGGCCGGCGCTTGTGCCAGCTCTTCCCCTACCCCTGGCAAGCGATCGTCGCATCTACCCCCGCAGACGCTAGCCAAAAACCCGCTTGGCAAACCCTCACCCAATATCCCCTCAAGCCCCGTAGTCTCTGGACCTACTGGCAAGATACCGCCCAACTGGTCGGCGTTCGCTTTGGCCCCACCACCTACCACGGCCTCATCGACCTCGATGCCCTCAGCCTGCATCATCCCACCCGCGATCGCCAAGCCCTTGCCACCATTCGAGCTGCCCTCGCCAGCATCGGCATTCATCAAACTATCCTGCTACGCTCTAGCTGGAACGGAGGACTCCACCTCTACATCCCTCTACCTGAAGCCGTCCCTACCTTCGGTCTTGCCGTCGCCCTCAAGCACTGCCTAGAAGCTCACCACCTACCCCTGCAAGCAGGCCAACTTGAAGTCTTCCCCAACGTCAAGCGCTACACCAAAGCCGGAGAGTATAGCGAATACAATGCCCATCGCCTGCCCCTGCAACCCAGCAGCGGCTCTGTCCTCTTCAGCGAAACCCTGCAACCCTTGCCCAGCGATTTGTCCTCCTTCTTCCAGCAGTGGGACCAAGCTGCAGCCGCTCAGAACTTAGAGCAACTGCACCAGGCGATCGCTCAGGCAAAGAAGCAGCATCAGTACCGCTCCTACAACCGTCGCAGCAACACCGCCCTGTGGCAGCAAGAGCTGGAAACCGAAATGGCACAAGGGTGGACCGGATCCGGACAAACCAACCACCTGCTCAAAACCATCGGCTGCTACGGCGTCGTCTTTCAATCCCTCTCTGGTGCCGCACTCTCTCATTACATCGAGCACACCGCCATCAAGAGCCCTGGCTACCAAGAGTGGTGCCAACACCAGCACGAAATCAGCCGTCGCGCTCAAGAATGGGCCACAGCCGTAGAGAACTACTACTGGCCGCTTGGCTCCTCTCCTAAACGCGGTCGCAGCCTTTCCTTAACCACGGCTGCTAACAACATCGTCAACTTCAACCAGAAGCGAGCCGAAGACGCCAAGGCGCGGATCAAACAAGCAGTCCTTGAACTGACTCAACAAGGCCAGCTACCCGATCGCCCTACCGCACGAGCCCAAGCGATCGCCTCCCTAGCTCAGTGCAGTCATACCACCTTGCAGAAGCACAAAGAACTGTGGCACCCCGAAAGGTGTGTAATGGAGCTACAGGAGACAGTTACAGCCCCGTCACGGCCTCCTGCGACGGGGCCAACCAAAGCGCTAGAAGAGCCTCCTAGAGAGGAATTACACACCTTTACCTATATGAAGGGTGAGGGGCATGATGCTGTCTTGGAAAAACAAATAAGCTCTCATGGGGAGGGTGCAGGGAGGGGAGAAATGAGTTTTCCACAGCCCTCGGTCCTACCGCCAGAGCCTTCGACTTCACCCCCAGTGATTGCCTACGACGATTTAATCGACGTGATCGTGGGGATTCAAATCCAAGTTAGGCAATTGGGGTGGAGTGTTGAGCAAGTACATCAATTTATTGCGGATAAATTCTACAGTAAGCGCAGGAGCCAGCTTACGGATGATGAGCTAGTGTGTTTGCTCTATCGGCTAAGAACGCACACCTTGAGCGAGGCAAAAAATTGAGGCGATCGCTAAACGACTAGGCTCCAGGGTATTGCTGCCCTAGAGCCCATAAGGGGATCTCCATTAGGAAACGATCGCCCCTGCCGAGAGAGGAGTGATCGTTTGTTTATCTAGAAGGGGCAACCATCCTCAGGCGTCCAGGTCTCGCTAATCTGCCAGCAAGCATCGAAGTGATTGCGGATAATCCGAGTGATGAAGGCAAAGCGATCATTATTGGTCACTAAATCCACGAGCTGTTCATTACCTTGGCAATCTTCAAGCTGGATGATGAGGTAGATGGGCTGTTTAGTAATGGGGCGATCCTCGTCCATCACTGAGAGGTAGGTGTAGCCATCAACTAGGGAGAGGCTGTCAATCCTAGCTGGAGCAATGGAACGGACCTGCTCTTCTAGATAGCTTTCGAGTTCTAGTTGAGCGGTTGCTTGGATGCGACCAGAGCAACGTTCTTCTTCAGCAAAAACAGGCGCGATTGACTCGACGCGATCAGGCGTGTATACCATAGTGGTTAAGACCTTTAATCAAGGGTTGTCTTAGAGAGAGGGCGGTTTCTGATTGGCGTCGGGACCGCCTTCTCTCTATGCTGATTATGCGTCAACATGTTGACGGCGTCAATTAGTTGACGCAATATCCTGAGTTAGTTTATTGCGTCAACTAATTGTACTAGTATCTTGACAGGGTTAGGGCATGGACATGAAACAACTTCGTGAACGCCTCGGCCTCCGTACCGTTGATGTCGCTTCTCGCTTAAACGTAGGGGAATCAACAGTACGCAATTGGGAGCACGGTCGTTCCGTACCCCGATTTGAAATCGTTTCTGATCTACTGCGGCTGTATCAATGCAGTTTTGAAGAGCTAGATCAGGCGGTTAGAGAGTCCAAAGCACAATCAGGAGGCACAGACTAGGCTTCCAATAACAAAGCGATCGCTTTCCTCGTTCAAAGTTTCGCGATCGCCGTTCACTGTACGTCCGTCAAGAGGCACAGCTATGAATATCCTATCCGACTCCATACTCGTGGAGTTTAAATCCTCGCGTGACAACCAGCACTTGAATCCCGACGAATACAAGCAGCTGTACGTGTCCTTCGAGAAAGGCATGCAACGCCTACTGCCCCTCCGACCTAAGAAGGAAGCAGACTTAGAGCTGTGGGAGGTGCAGCTACGATGAGCACCTCCCCTAACCTGACTTACCTCAAGCTCTGCAAAGAGTACGTCCAAATCACCCAGCGTAACTACTGCGCTGCTAAAATCCTCGCCATCATCGAGAGTTGGCAGCAGTGGAAAGCCAAGCACAAGCTTGACGACTGGGTGAGGCTGACCCTAGAGCAAATCCGAGAGCACCTGTTTGAGGAGTACAGCATCGAAACCATCCGCCAAGCCCTCGCCAAACTCACCAACAAACTGCAACTGCTTAAGCGGCGCAATAACCCCAAGGCCAAGTACGATCGCGCCTACCAGTACCAACTCAACCGAGAGGCGATTGAACAAGCCCTAGCCCAAAAACAGGCTAAAACCCTTGCTCCATCTCATTTCACAAATCTAGGAGATGACCTCCAAGAATCCGAGCTATCAACTCCAAGTTCAGAGGTCATCAACTCCAAAACCAGTGGTGATCAGATAGAAATAGATTCCACTCTAGACACCTCAATAGACACCACAACAACGGAGCCCCCATCCGCCCTGTTGTTGTGGGTGAAGAAGGGGTGGAAGATTTCAAGCCAGTAAGCGCTCCCCTTTCTGTTAAGTCTCAACCCGTTCTAAAAGCATCTGGGTCAGAAGCGGAACAGGTTGCAGAGGACAATTCTTCCGCCGCTGCTCACGATGCAACTTTTTTAAAAATTGAGCAAGCAGGATTTCCGCTGACTTCGCCTTTGAAGGCTGAGGTTTTAGCGGCCCCACTTGAAGTGGTGAGTGATGCTCTGGCTGCTGCGATTGAGTATCGAGACAGGCATGAGGTAAGGAATCCGATCGGTCTGTTGCGAGATGCGATTAGTCAATGCTGGAAACTGGGAGGAAGCGAGCATCCCAAAGCAACCAAAGCCGCAGAACCAGGATTCAAAGAGTGGTTTGACTTGGCTCATCGGCTGAGGTTGGTGACTGCCAGCCAACTGATTGGAGGGGAGCAGTACATTCTGACCAATGATGACGAGTGGGAGCCTTGGAGTTTTCTTGCTGCTGCTTTTCCGATCGCGCGATTGAAGCGGATGTTTAATCCTTAGAAAGCGTTATTAAGCATCTGCTACCTACAACAGTCAGGCTAGGTCTCGTTAAAATTCGCTCCTTGAGGGTTGTTGCTGCCCTCCTGAAAATCTGCTGTGTTTGTCCATTTGGTTCCGGAATTCTCTCGACCTGGAAGGTGTTGCTGGCAGTAATTGCTGCCCTTAATGACAGGGGCATTACAGCTGGGGGCAAAACATATTTTTGGTGCGTCTTTTGCCATTTAGCCTATAGCTCCTTTACTTTGCTTCCAAAGTATCGCACTGACGGTTGCGATCGCTACCAATGTAAGCCCGAGTAGAAGTGGGTGTTGGGCAACCGTTAGCCGGTTTGCCTTAAGTTTATTACCTTCCTTCAGGCTTACAATTCCGTCCTCCCAGAGTCTAGCCTTGTCTTGAATATCATCAACTTTGAGGTTTGCGGTTCTACCATCCTGATGCTCCATTTCCTCTAGGGCTCTAAGAGCAAGAACCATGTAACCTTCTCCGGTTGGGGAACTTTTGAGTTGCCGCACCGCAAGTACTCTCACCGAGAACACGACCGACACTATTAAAGCAACTATAGCTATGACTAGAGTAAGATTTATGCCAGCTGGAAAAGTACTACTAACCTCTTTAACCAGCAAACCAGATGCTGAAATAAATATTCCAGAGGTTGCCAGCGCTACTTGGGCCTTACTTTCTAGTCCACGCCATTGTTCGAATAGTTCATCATATTCAGCTTCATACCTTTCTAGAGCTTGCTCGAAAAGCTCGACGACAAGCTTTTTGTTTTCAGAAAGTTCATCGCACATACGTTAGTCCTCCTTGATAAAGGAAGCTTAGTAGAGAGATCCAAGCCAGTCTATAAAAAGCGAGAGGCTATAATTTCAATCATTTAAGCAAGGCTAGGGTCGTTGATAAGCGCTCGCCCATCTATCCCTTCACCATCCCCTCACCCACCTCAACTTTTGAATTGGCCCCTTTTGACCCAAACCCCGCCTGCACAGCGTTAAAGCCCAAAAAGCCCAATTCAAACCAAATCAAAAATCCGATCGCCTGCTCTACCAAGCATTCCAGCACCTAGCTCACCAATCAAAACCCACCCCAACTAGCAACAACAGCGGTACTGAAAGGGATCTTCATGGGGACATGAGGGCACCTTAGAGGTAAGGCGATCGCACGACTAAGGGGGGCAAAGACTTGGTAGCGCGATCGCTTCTGCTTTTGAAGGGTTGTCCAAAGTCCGAAAATTTCGTAATATCCAAGGCTTCAGCGAGCGTCCCTCCAACTTTTCCCAAATTTGGGAATGCAACCCCATCACTGAACTGCTGCTCATTCTCGCCAGTCGTCCAGAATTCGGACATCTGCTTGCAGTGACTCTGGGTTGAAAGGGCGATCGCCACACATCCCCGGAACAACTGACTAATGAGGATGAGTGGGGGTCTTGGGGTTTCTTGGCTGCTGCTGAGCGATCGCGCGATTGAGGCAAATGCTGGCCTAACCATCAGGTGAGTAACGGTGGTGACACTCTGACATTGTTAAGTCTCTTACGAACACATCACTAATAAACGTTGATAGAGGTTCGGGAAGCTAACGAAGATGCCTAACGATTGAACTGAGCAGCCAGCAGGTTGCCTTTGTACTCAAAACTAGCAGCGTTAAACGTTTGCTTTGCTGGGTATAGATGGTTAGCTACCCTCAGTAGCATTCTGTTTTGTCCAGTAGTCCTCTGGCAAAGTAAACTCAGCCCAGGGGTCTTCTTCCAGCACTCTTCTTATTCCCTGCAAAGACGCCATATGAGGGCTTCTCAAGAAGAATGTGTAGCCTGGGGCAAAGTCTTGCGAGAAATATATCTGTTCCGTAATAGCTGATACGAAACTTTCGCAGGCAGTCAATGTTTCTTTGATAAAGTATGCAATCAAAAAGTTCAATGGCCCAATACGGCTCTTCGACAACAAATGATCGGGCCACTGAATCACCTCACAGAATGGTGACGAGTCAACCCTAATGGAGAAACCCTTATCTTCGACATAAATCAAGGGGTCCTGGATAGGTTGATGAATTATTGCGTCCCGCACTTTCTTAAGTTTATAAAAGAAGGGAGTGCATTCCGCATACCAATCAGCAAGGGCTGGAGAGACTCCGAAACGCTGCTGGATGTCGATTGACGATTGAATCTTGTCTTGATGAAGAATTACCTTCCGGAAAGTACCTGGTAATTTCTGCTAAGAAGCAGAAGGATCGGAAAGTTCAACAGTGTCCCATATTCTTGAGATGATCTCCTGAAGAAGATCAAACATACTACGACACAGCAGAAGAAGATATTCTAGCTCCGTAGTTACTAATCTGGATTTACCGTCAATGCCTTCTAATGCTCGAAATAAATCCAACTTTTTCAGGCTTGCACCAATATTGAAGACGTCTGACGTAAGTGCTGCTGTAAAAGATCGAGTGCTCTTAAGCCTTACGCACTTGTAGATGAAATCAATGAAGACCAAACAAGCGTCACTCCCACGAACTGGTTTTGAAGCAAGATAAACCATCTCTACAGCATCGATAACTCGAATTGGTTGAAGAAGCCCATTTTCCATTGGAACCCAAATGTGCCATCGGGTACCATCGTGAAATGCATGAAGTGGAATTGGTCGCCCCTCTAGAGCTTCAAGATCAATGTAGGGTAAGTCTTGAGGTCGAATTGGGCTGTAATCATATGAATCTGTCTGCATAGAATGATTAAATCTCCAAGGTGTTTCGCTTCAAGTTAGGAACAGCTGAAATTCTTACCAAGGATGAGAGTTAGCTTTTAGTGAGAGTCGGTAGCGAACTGGCCAAGGACGATCGCCCCTCAACTACAGAATGGGCGATCGCCTCTGGTTCTCTTCAAGCTTCACTTTTAATCTCAAGTGCAACTTTGTCGAGCCGATCGTTGGTATCTTTTGCCAGTTCCAGACAGCGGACAGTTGAGGTTAAGCCCGCGATCGCGGTGATAGTTCCTTCTGGTCCTTTGCCTAGAAACAGGAATATGACTCCAGCTAAGCTAATCAGAGCACAAGCTGCGGTCATTACAAGAGCAAGATTAAAGCTGTGGTGAGCTTGGCGTAACCGTTCTTGAGCGATACTAAGTTCTACTGCTGAACACGAGTCAGAGCTAGGCTTTGGCAGGGGGTCGGTAGTTGCCATATTATTAATTTGTGGGTAGGTAACAAGTGGAGTTGTTGCTTACTTAAATTGGGAGTGTAAATCTCCTTGTGTCTAACCAGACAAATTTGACGGGAAATCAAAGGTTCCAGCTTTGGTTTACACAAAAATCTGGACACTCCCCTTAAATTGCGTTCATTGAAGACTCTGTCTGCAAGAAGATTCAGGCAGAGTCTTCATCTAGTCATCAGCGACTTGATGAGTTGCGCTTCCTTTATCAATTCCTTTCCTGATACTGAACAAAGTGCCATCTTCCCACTTGATCAAAACTGCTGCTTTAAGAGTCTGTAGCAAGTATTTGATGGTGTTGAGATGAAATAGTAGTCTTGGCTGTTTTTCAGCAATCCACTGCCTGCGATTTTCCACCAATTGTCGATGCCACTCTTCAGGAAGCTTGTTCGCTATCCAGATAGGAAGGCGTACCTGTCGCCGATACGATCTTTGAAGCTTCTTAATAGATTCCAGTATTTTTTGATATTTCTGGTCTGTCTTTTCAAGTTGGTCAGTAACTTCCTCGGCTTGAGTAAGACGTTGCTTAATTTCTAGAGTCCAATGTTTAGTGAGAGTTGATTTCTCGATCTCATCCAGATCGGACGCTTCAATTTGTTCTATGCGTCGACGATCGATCTCCTTGATAAACTGCAGTTCAGTTCGTAACTCATTCAAAATATTTTGCTTCCATGCCTCAAAATTTCTAGGAAGTAGGAGTTTGATGAGCCAAGGATGCTTGATAAACCTAGTTAACAGTCTTGCTAGTGTTGTTCCTAGCTTAGTGAGAGTAGTCAGAAGCTCTTTTATCGCTTGCATGCTACACTCCTCCAGGCATCAAACGACTGGATACCAGATGCAAATCACAGAGGAGCTGAATAGTAGGCTGCCATCCAGCTAAATGAGCTCGGTATTCCTGGGTCTCTCTCAGCACTTGCTCCCCTAAACCAGTTAGCTTGTAGTATTTTCGGCGTGCTCCTCCCGCCTCCTCATCTGTCTCATCACCCCAACGAGCTTGAACAAGCCCTTTCTTGTTGAGCCTATGTAGCGTGGGGTATAAGCTACCGAACCCAATCTGTCGCCTACCCTGACTGGCTGCATTCATGGCATTCATGACTTGCAATCCGTAAAGCTCTTTACCGAACAGAACTGTCAACAAATCTTCTTCCAGTGCCGAGAGCACTATGCCATCTCCTTGATTCTGCTTCGCCATAAACTTTGCTATATCGATGAACTATACAAAAATATAGCACTTTACAAATTTGATATACATCGAAACAAAAAATCTATAGCAGAAAGTTGAAGCACCCAAACAACTGACCTCCTCACCCACCTCAACTTTTGAATTGGCCCCCTTTAACCTAAACCCCACCTGCACAGCGTCAAAGCCCAAAAAGCCCAATTCAAACCAATTCAAAAATCTGATCGCCCGCTCCAGCAAAGATCCCAGCAGCTTGTACACTACCCAAAAACCACCCCAATCAGCAGCAACAAGGGTACTTGAAGGGGTCTTCATAGGGTACAGATGGGCACCTTAGAGGTAAGGCGATCGCACGACTAAGGGGGCAAAGACTTAGTAGCGCGATCGCCTCTGTGGGTGGGTCGTGCAGAACATTCAAAAATTTGAACCAGTAAATGGTTGTCCAGTCGCAGGGTATGACTTGCTTGCAATCTGTTGATGCATGCAGGAAACAGCTCTGATTGCAGCTTGAGGTTGTAGCACCCATATCGAGAGAAAAGCGATCGCAACTATGGAGGAGTTGCGATCGCTCTCTGCTTTCTTTCTCAATCCAATCACCCATCTGTGTGAATCAAATGAGAACATATCCAGCATAAGATGCTGCATTCTGCTTAGAAGTATCAAAATGCAGCATCTTTTGTCAAAGGATATGACTGATTGTTACTTAATGTTTTAGGACTACTTTTCGCTACAGTCTTAAGCAATTATCAGTGTAAAGATAACCCTAGATATCTGTGAAAAGTTAAACAACACACCTAACTAGGAATGGCTGTGCATGAGTAGCCCCCGCAAGCACAAAAAAACCATTCTGTTTTTGGCAGCTAACCCTAAGGCCTCTACTCCACTGAGGCTGGGAGAGGAAGTGAGTGAAATCGATGAGGGGTTGCGGCGCTCGAAGCAGTGCAACAAGTTTCACTTAGAACAGAAGTGGGCAGTCACTCCGCGTGAGATGCGACGGGCTGTGTTGGAATTGGAACCCCAGATTGTGCATTTCTCAGGGCATGGAGTGGGGGAAGGCGGTTTAGCCCTAGAGGATGAGTTAGGCCAAGTCAAATTAGTCAGCGCTAAGGCTTTAGCGAGTTTATTTGATTTATTTAAGGAGCAGGTCGAGTGCGTTGTCCTTAATGCTTGCTATTCCGAATTGCAAGCATTAAGGACAACGCCCGTCATATTCCCTACGTGATTGGTATGAGCCAGGAAGTTGGGGATCAGGCAGCCCGAGAATTTGCTGTCGGGTTTTATGATGCGCTGGCGAGTGGAAGATCGATTGAGTTTGCCTATGACTATGGCTGCACTAGTATCAGCATGGAGGGCATTCCAGAGGAACTGAATCCTGTCCTCAAGAAGCAATCAGAGATACTCGCTGAACCTGAACCCGTTCAAGAAGTGAATGAGGGTAGTGAAGCATTGCCTTTAGTAGCGTTAGAAGCATCGCGATCGCTGCAAATGGTTTCAAGTTCTTTCTTGGAGACCCCAGAGGGTTCTGTTAGCTTGGATTCGCCTCTTTATGTCGAGCGCCCGCCGATTGAATCCAGTTGCTATCAAGAAATCCTTAAGCCAGGGGCTTTAATTCGGGTCAAGGCACCTCGGCAGATGGGTAAATCGTCTTTAATGCAGCGGATTTTGTATCAAGCAGAGCAGCAGGGCCATCGAGTGGTTTATCTGAATTTGCAGTCAGTGGATAGCGAGTTCCTAAATAATATCGACCAGTTTTTGCAATGGTTCTGCGCTAGCGTGGCAAATGAGCTAAACCTAGACGATCGCCTCAGTGAGCTGTGGAAAGGGGTGCTGGGCAGCAAAAATAAATGCACCAACTACTTCCATCGTTACCTGTTCACAACGCTGAACGAACCTTTGACGTTGGGGCTAGATGAGGTAGATCAAGTCTTTCAACACTTGGAAGTGGCTCAAGACTTTTTTGGGTTACTACGCTTCTGGCATGAGAAAAGCAAGAACGATCCCACTTGGCAGAAATTCCGCTTGGTGATTGCTCACTCTAGGGAAGTGTACATTCCTCTGAACATCAACCAATCGCCGTTTAATGTTGGATTGCCCATTGAGTTACCGGAGTTGAACCAGACTCAGGTGAGCGACTTAGTGCAGCGGCACGGCTTGGGTTGGTCCAGTTCCGAAATTGATCAACTTAGGAGCATGGTGGATGGGCACCCTTATTTAGTTCGCAGAGCGCTGTATGAGATTGCGAAGGGCAATCTAACGCTGGAGAAATTCCTGGCGATCGCGCCGACGGAAGAAGGGCTTTACAGCGACCATCTGCGACGGCATCTAGAGAACCTACGGAATGACCCGCAGTTGGAGGCAGCAATGAAACAAGTTGTCATGGCCGAGGGACCCGTGCGGATAGAGTCGAGTCTAGGCTTTAAGCTGCATAGTATGGGATTGGTGGAGCGGCAGGGTAATGACGTCTTGCCGCTGTGTAACCTCTACCAGATTTACTTCCGCGATCGCTTGGGAGTAGGCTGATGAATCCGATTTTGCCCAGCTACAGTGATTATCAAGTTGGGGGAAGTTTACCGCTTGATGCGACTAACTATGTAACTCGGCAGGCTGACCAAGAGTTTTATGAAGGATTGAAGGCAGGCGAGTTCTGTTATGTCTTGAACTCGCGGCAAATGGGCAAGTCTAGCTTGCGTGTACGGACGATGCAGCGCTTGAAGCAAGAAGGCTATGCCTGTGCTGCGATCGACATCACTTCGATTGGGGCAGCGGACACAACGGTAGAACAGTGGTATGCCGGACTCATTGATTACTTAGTAACTGACTTAAACCTGTACGCTCAGTTTGATCTCAATGACTGGTGGCAGCAGCAAGAGTTACTCTCTCCGGTGCAACGCTTCAGCAAGTTTATTAGTGAAGTTTTGCTCGTGCTCATGCCCCAAAGCATTGTGGTGTTCGTCGATGAGATTGATAGTGTATTGACCCTACCCTTCAGTCAAGATGATTTTTTTGCGGTCATCCGGGACTGCTACAACCGCAGAGCTGATCAGCTTGCTTACAACCGCCTCACCTTTGCTTTGATTGGGGTGGCAACGCCTTCAGATTTAATCCAAGACCGCCGCCGGACACCGTTCAACATTGGTCGGGCCATTGAACTAATGGGGTTTCAACTCTCCGAAGCCCAACCCCTGCAATTCGGATTAGCTGAACGCACAACCCATTCCCAGGCAGTTCTCCAAGCCATTCTGGACTGGACTGGGGGACAGCCGTTTTTGACCCAAAAGCTGTGTAAGCTGGTGCGACAGGTGGAGACAGAGATCCCAGTTGGCAGTGAAGCCCAATGGGTGGCGGAGCTGGTGCATTCTAAGGTGATTGACAACTGGGAAGCTCAAGATCAGCCAGAGCATTTACGCACCATTCGCGATCGCCTCCTCTACAGTGGTAGCCAAAATACGGGACGCTTGTTGGGGCTGTATCAGCAGATTTTGCAGCAGGAAGGGCTAACAGTGGATGACAGCCTGGAGCAGATGAAGCTGCGCTTAACGGGTTTGGTGGTGAAGCAGCAGGGCCAGCTACAGGTTTATAACCAAATCTATGCTGCCGTGTTTAATGCTACCTGGCTAGAAGAGGCGCTGGCTGAGTTGCGTCCTTATGCAGAATCGGTTACGGCTTGGGAGAGGGCAGGACGGCAGGATGAGTCACGATTGCTGCAAGGGGCGGCACTGCGGGAAGCTCAAGTTTGGGCAGTCGGCAAAAGCTTGAGTGATTTAGACTACCAGTTTCTTAGAGCCAGCGAGGATTTGAGTAAGCGAGCGATCCAAGCAGCGCTGGAGGCAGAACGGCAAGCTAATCAACTGTTGACTCATGCCAGCGAGGAAGCCCAACAAACTCTGCAAGCAGCCCTAGAAGCAGAACAGCGAGCCAAGCAAACAGCTCAGCAAACCCTAGCAAAAGCTAGACGCCGAGCTATCTTTGTCACCAGCCTAGGAGCAGCTGCGATGGTAGTCTCGCTGATTGTGGCTTTTCTGGCAAGTGTGAACACCACTCAGGCCAATAACAAGGTCAAACGTGCCACGGACCAAGTACAGCAGGTCACTCAACAAGCGACGCAAGCAGAACAAAGAGCGAAGCAAGCCAAACAACAGGAAGCAGCAGCAAAGCAATCTATTGAATTCGCTAAACGAGAGCGCGACATCGCCAAATAGGAAGGAGTTACAGCAAAACGAGCAGTAGCCTCAGCTAAACAGGAGCAGGCGAAAACCCAACAAGAGCGGCAAGCCATCAGTGCTGCTAGAAACCAAGCTTTGAAGCAGCTCAACGATGCTAAACAAAGGTTAGAGGCAGCAAACACCGATGCTAAAGCAGTTAGCCAACGTTTAAAGCAGGTCAACGTCAGTAAAGAGCAGGCCCAAGCAGCGGCAGACAAAGCTCTAGTGGAACAACAAAAAGCTCAAGACAAAACTATCGCTGCTGAAGCCACCCTAGCAGCTACAAATGTACGGTTGGTAGTTGCTGCTTCGAGAGAAGAAGTTTTGGCTGGGAAACCGTTTGCAGGATTGCTCAAAGCTTTAGAGGCGGCTCAGCAGTTTAAACGGTTATCTAAAACATTTCAAGATGACCAGACTCAATTTCAAGTGATGGTAGCCTTGCAGGATGTATATAGGCTAAGTGAACGCAACTCCCTAGAAAGTCATGAGTCTGGGGTCTATAGCGTGAGTTACAGCCCGGATGGCAAGACGATAGCATCGGCGAGTGAGGACACCACCATCAAGCTATGGGATGCCAGCAGTGGCAAAGAGCTGAACACGCTCGAAGGGCATGGGGATTTGGTCTATAGCGTAAGTTACAGCCCGGATGGCAAGACCCTTGCATCGGCGAGTGGGGACACCACCATCAAGCTATGGGATGCCAGCAGCGGCAAAGAGCTGAACACGCTCAAAGGACATGAGGAGGATGTTGTGAGCGTGAGTTACAGCCCGGATGGCAAGACCCTTGCATCGGCGAGTGGGGACAACACCATCAAGCTATGGGATGCCAGCAGCGGCGAAGAGCTGAACACGCTCGCTAAGCTCAACAAACTCAAAGGGCATGAGCCAGTAGCCGAGACCTCTAGACTGTTGTACTCTAATAGCGTGAGTTACAGCTCGGATGGTAGGACCTTTGCATCGGCGAGTGGGGACAACACCATCAAGCTGTGGGATGCCAGCAGCGGCAAAGAGCTGAACACGCTTAAAGGGCATGGGGCTCGGGTTATGAGCGTAAGTTACAGCTCGGATGGTAGGACCTTTGCATCGGCGAGTGGGGACAACACCAT
Source organism: Trichocoleus sp. FACHB-46 (assembly GCF_014695385.1). Lineage (NCBI taxonomy): Bacteria > Bacillati > Cyanobacteriota > Cyanophyceae > Leptolyngbyales > Trichocoleusaceae > Trichocoleus > Trichocoleus sp. FACHB-46. The sequence continues at coordinate 74,755 of NZ_JACJOD010000067.1, forward strand.
CAAGCTGTGGGATGCTAGCAGTGGCAAAGAGCTGAACACGCTCAAAGGGCATGGGGCTCGGGTTATGAGCGTGAGTTACAGCCCGGATGGCAAGGCCCTTGCATCGGCGAGTGAGGACAACACCATCAAGCTGTGGGATGCTAGCAGTGGCAAAGAGCTGAACATGCTCAAAGGGCATGATATTGTGCTCCATAGCGGGACGTACAGCCTGGATGGCAAGACCCTTGCATCGGCGAGTTGGGACAACACCATCAAGCTGTGGGATGCTAGCAGTGGCGAAGAGCTAAACACGCTCAAAGGACATGAGAGAGAGGTTGTGAGCGTAAGTTACAGCCCGGATGGCAAGACCCTTGCATCGGCGAGTGAGGACAACACCATCAAGCTGTGGGATGCTAGCAGTGGCAAAGAGCTGAATACGCTCAAAGGGCATGGAGCTGGGGTTATGAGCGTAAGTTACAGCCCAGATGGCAAGACTCTTGCATCGGCGAGTGAGGACAACACCATCAAGCTGTGGGATGCTAGCAGTGGCAAAGAGCTGAACACGCTCAAAGGGCATGAGAGAGAGGTTGTGAGCGTAAGTTACAGCCCGGATGGCAAGACCCTTGCATCGGCGAGTGAGGACAACACCATCAAGCTGTGGGATGCTAGCAGTGGCAAAGAGCTGAACACGCTCAAAGGGCATGGGGCTCGGGTTATGAGCGTAAGTTACAGCCCAGATGGCAAGACTCTTGCATCGGCGAGTTGGGATGAAACAATCAAGCTATGGGATGCCAGCAGTGGCAAAGAGCTGAACACGCTCAAAGGGCATGAGAGTTGGGTTGAGAGCGTGAGTTACAGCCCGGATGGCAAGACCCTTGCATCAGCGAGTAACGACACCACCATCAAGCTATGGGATGCCAGCAGTGGCAAAGAGCTGAACACGCTCAAAGGGCATGAGAGAGGGGTTGTGAGCGTGAGTTACAGCCCGGACGGCAAGACCCTTGCATCGGCGAGTTGGGATGAAGCAATCAAGCTGTGGTCATGGGATGTTGATCAACTCACAGCAATGAATTGCAATTGGATTCATGCTTACCTCATTACTCACCCCGAGAAAGCTTACCTCTGTAAAAGCGATCCTTCCCACGATCCCTAAGGACCAACGTCCCAATGATGCATCTCGCTCCACTCACATTAGAACATGGCGCTAACAAAGCAGCGCTCTAGGTCTGTCTGAGAGTCCATCTCTTGGAGCAGGTTATAGATTTGCTGATCGAGTTCCACATTATATTGGTATGTCAGCGTTAGCTCGTATCCCCAACTATCTTTATCTTTCTTCTGGAGCTGCTAACGAATGAGGCAAACCTTTCAATAGCTTGCAAAAGAGCCGATCGCACTGGGGGAGGTCTGTGGAATTCTAGGGCGTGTTTTAAAACCCTTTGGCAGAATAGAAATAGTGCAGGAATACTGATTAACCTCCATGATTCTTCCACCACAAAAGAAGAACCGACGGGGTGAATTAAACGATCGGCAGTGGAAGCGCATTTGGTCCCTGCTTCCACCACAAAAGCCTCATACAGGTTGCCCCGCTAAAGACCATCGAACCGTCATCAACGGCATCTTGTGGATTCTCAGAACTGGTGCTCCTTGGCGAGACTTACCCAGTCGCTATGGCCACTGGTCAACAGTTTCAGGTCGATTCTACCACTGGCGTCACATCGGCTTGTGGCAGCAACTGCTCGAAGCCCTGCAGATCGAGGCCGATGCCGAGGGCAAAATTAACTGGGACATCCACTTTGTCGATGGGAGTGTTGTCCGTGCGCATCAACATGCAGCAGGAGCAAAAAGGGGGAACTAGCCCCAAGCAGCCTCTTATCCACCACTGA